>VAYV01000020.1 GCA_005883175.1 Actinomycetota bacterium | reverse complement strand
GAGCCCACATGCGCTGGCGGGGATCCGGATCGAGCCGCCGCCGTCGGATCCGTTTGCGGCCGGCACCATGCGCGCGGCGACCGCGGCAGCAGAGCCACCGCTGGAGCCGCCGGGGATGCGCGACGTGTCCCACGGGTTGCGGGTCGGTCCGTACGCGAGCGGCTCGGTCGTGGGGATCAGCCCGAGCTCGGGCGTGTTCGTCCGTCCGACGAAGACGAAGCCCGCAGCGCGCAGGCGCGCGGCCACGGTGCTGTCGTGCTCTGCGTGCCATCCGAGGTCGCGCAGGAACCGCATCCCGAGGTGGAACGGGTCGCCCGCGCTCGGGCAGCTGAGGTCCTTCAGCACGATCGGAACGCCGCGGAACGGACCGTAGGGCAGCTCGGGCGACGCAGCGGCATCCATCGCCTTGTCGAAGAGCGGATGGATGACTGCGTTCACCTCGGGGTTGACCTTCTCGATGCGCGCGATCGCTGCGGCGACCGCCTCGAGCGGCGTGATCTCGCCGTCGCGGATCAGCGCCGCCGTCGCGGTCGCGTCGAGGTCGGCGAGATCGGTCATCGCGTCAACGCGACTCGGACGTCGTCGCTCGAGCAGACCTCCGCGATCAGCGGCAGCACGTTCGTGACGCTGAACTTGTGCCACTCGTCCGGCACGCTCGCGCAGCAGTCTTCGATCACGAGCACCCGGTAGCCGCGGTTCGCCGCTGTGCGCGCCGTGCCCTCGACGGCGAGCGTCGTCGAGATGCCGGCAAGCACGAGGGTGTCGAGACGAAGCGACTCGCAGATCGCCCAGAGCTCGGTGCCGTGCGACGGGTCGATCGACGTGAAGCGGGGGAGGACGAGGTCGCCCTCTTGCGGCTTGATCTCGTCGACGACCTGGGCGCCCCAGGTGCCGTGGACGAGCGACGGTTCGGAGCCGGCGCGCCGGTAGATCGAGGGACCGTTCCCCGGCGGAGGGATCGCCGGGTGCCGTTCCTTCGTGAGGTAGATCACCGGGACGGCGCGCGCGCGGCACGCATCGAGCACCGGCGCCAGCTTCTTCAGCACGCCCCGGTCCCGAACCGCGCGCGCCAGCGCACCACTCAGTCCACGCTTTTCCGCGCGCGCCCCCGCGCATAAGTCATTCTGCAGCTCGATGACGAGCATCCCCGTCGAACCTGCAGGCAGCTCGACGGAAGGCACCTACTCGCCCGCTTTCACCGACTCCGGCAGGTATCGGATCAGCCGCTCGCGCACCTCGCGGCGCTTCGGCTTCATGCTGAAGGTGAACGGCATGTCTTCGATCACGATGATGCCGCGAGGGCACTTGTAAGGCGCGATGCGTTCGCGCGCCCACGCGAGGAGCTCCTCGCTCGAGGTCGTCGCGCCCGGCCTCAGCTGAACCGCCGTGAAGGGACGCTCGCCCTTCAGCGGATGCGGGATCCCCACCGTCGCGGCGTGCTCGACGTCGGGGTGCTGTGTCAGATTCTGATCGATCTCGTTGGCGCTGATCTTGTAGCCGCCGGACTTGATGACGTCGTTCGACCGGCCGGTGAAGTACAGCATCCGCCACTTGCCCTTGCGCACGAGATCCCCGGTGTGGAACCAGCCTTGCTCGTCGATCGCGGCTTTGGTCGCCTCGGGGTCGTTCCAGTAGCCCTTCGTGATGTTCGGCCCTTTGAGCAAGAGCTCGCCGGGCTTCCCGCTCGCGACGTCGCGCCCGTCCTCGTCGACGATGCGGTACTTCACGGGCTTCAGCACCCAGCCCATGCAGTTGTCGCCGGTCTCCCACCACGGCGTCTGGGTCACGTACGAGTTCGCCTCGGCCATCCCGTAGCCGCGGACGAACCACGGGAGCTTCCGCCGGCCGAGGAGGCCTTTGCGCGCGCCGAGCTCACGCACCGCGCGCACGAGCTCGTCGTCGAACGCGTCGGCCCCGCCACCGAAGACCTTGATCGAGGACCAGTCCCGGTCGCGCGCGCCGGCGTGCAACAGCATCCGGTACATCGCCGGCGTGCCGGCGATCAGCGTCGGGTGAAGCTGCTCGACGGCGTCGAAGATCGCGTTGGTGTCGAACTTCGACATGAAGTACGACGGCGTCCCCATGCCGAGGTTCAGCATCAGCGTCGCGTAGCCCGCCGCGTGCGCGACCGGCATGACGAGCAGCCCGAGCCGCCGCGGGATCTTCAGCGAGAGCGACGACATCCGCACCATGTTGCGCATGCCGATCATCGCTGCGGCGTGCGTCATCATCGAGCCCTTCGGGAAGCCGGTGGTGCCCGAGGTGAAGAACAGCATCGCGACGTCCTCGTCGCTCGCAGGCTCGACCGGGTCGATGTGGTCGGGCGCGCTCTCCATGACCTCGCGGACGCTCGCGACACCGTCCGGCGCAGCCTTCTGCCCGACGATCGCCCAGCGCTTCACGCCGGGGACGCTCGACGTCTCTTTGATCGTTGCATCCCACACCATCTCATCGATCACGAGCAGCTCGATGCCGGCCTTCTGCACGACGAACTCGATCTCGTTGGGCCGGAGCATGAAATTCATCGGCACCGGGATGGCGCCGATGCGGGCGAGACCGAAGTTCACGAACGCCATCTCGATGCGGTTCATCGTGATGAGGCCGACGCGGTCGCCCTTCCGGACGCCGAGCGCGCGCATCGCGCCGCCGAAGCGGTTCACCAGCCGGCCGACGTCCCCGTACGAGAGCGTGTCGCCGGAGAACCCGGGGTATTCGATCGGCGCGTCGAGCACGAAGGCGGTCCGCCCGCCGTAGAGCCCGACGAGCCGGTCGACGAAGTTCGCGAAGTTGGAGCGGTCGCGCTCCTTCCAGAGAACGCGGAAACGCTTCCGCCAGGGAGGTTCCGTGCGGCTGAGCGCGCGACCCGCGATCACTTCCGTTGCCATACCGGTGGTCTCTTCTCCGCGAACGCGCGTGGCCCCTCTTTCGCGTCTTCGGTCATGAACACCTGGGCCGCCTGCATAAGCTCGAAGTCATACGCGCTCTTCAGGTCGGTCGCGAGGCCGTGCATCACCGATCGCTTCGTCGCTTCGATCGCGAGCGGCGCGTTGGCCATGATCTTGCGCGCCCAGCTCTTCGCTTCGTCGAGCAGCTTGTCGGCCGGCACCACTGCGTTCACGATGCCCATGCGGAACGCGTTCTGCGCGTCGATCGCCTCGCAAAGCAACAGCACTTCCATGGCCCACGGGAACGGGATCTGGCGGGGGAGCCGCACCGTGGTGCCGCCGCCGGGGAACAATCCGCGCTTAGGCTCGAAGATGCCGAACGACGCGTTCTCGGACGCGATCCGGATGTCGGTCCCCATCAGCATCTCCATGCCCCCAGCGACACACGTCCCGTTGACGGCAGCGATCACCGGTTTCCACAGCTCGAAGTTGCGGAGCACGGCCGTAAGGCCGACCTCCGGGCCGACCTTCTTCCCTTCGAGC
>VAYV01000019.1:9913-10991 GCA_005883175.1 Actinomycetota bacterium | reverse complement strand
GGCGCTCGATCACAGTCGCGTTGCCTTGGCCTCCGCCTTCGCACATCGTCTGGAACCCGTAGCGTCCACCCGTGCGCTCCAGCTCGTGCAGCAGCGTCGTCATGATGCGCGCGCCGGTCGCCCCGACGGGGTGACCCAGCGAGATCCCGCTCCCGTTCACGTTTACGCGCGCGTGGTCGATCCCGTACTCCTTCTCCCACATCGGCACGATCGAGCCCATCGCCTCGTTGCACTCCAGGAGATCGAAGTCGTCCAGTGACATGCCGCTTCGATCCAAGAGCTTGCGTGTCGCAGGGATCGGTCCCTGCAGCATCACGATCGGCTCGCACCCGGCGACCGCGAACGCGTGGAAGCGCGCGCGCGGCTTCAACCCGTGCTCCTTCACCGCCTTCTCGGACGCGATCAGCAACGCGGCCGCCCCGTCCGAGATCGGCGACGAGTTCCCCGCCGTCATGTCCGGGCAGCCTTCCTGGATCTGCGGCAGCGCCGCCAGCTGCTCCAACGACGTGTTCGGCCGGATGCATTCGTCGGTCGTCATCTCTTCGACTTCGCCGTCCGGACGCGTCACCTTCATCGGCACGATCTCGCGCTTGAAGCGCCCCTCCTGCGTCGCTTGCCACGCGCGGCGGTGCGACTCCAAGGCCTGCTCGTCCATGAACTCACGGCTGATCTTCCAGCGGCGCGCGATCTCTTGCGCGGCCATGAACTGCGTATAGAGGTTCTGGTGTCCGCCCACGGCATCGAACCACGCGTCGCTGAACGCGAAGCCGGGCTGCACCGAGTTCGTCCCGAGGCCGACTATCGACATGCTCTCGACACCGCACGCGATGCCGATGTCGTACGCGCCGGCCATCACGCCTTGCGCGACGAAGTGCGCGGCCTGCTGCGCCGAGCCGCACTGCCGATCCACCGACGTCGCCGGCACGTCCCACGGCAACCCGGCCGCGATCCACGCATTGCGGGTGACATTGGAGCCTTGCGCGCCGCACTGCGTTACGCAGCCGCCGACAACGTCGTCGACCGCCAGCGGGTCTAGGTCTGCGCGCTCCAGCAGCGCGCGCAACACGGCACCCAGCAG
>VAYV01000019.1:0-9881 GCA_005883175.1 Actinomycetota bacterium | reverse complement strand
CGTCCACCTCGAGCGTGTAATCCTCTGCAAAGCCCTTGAACACCACACCGTAGTCGCGCTCGGCCGCCTCGACACTGACGTACTCGTCGAGCACGTCGTCACGGACCTTTTCAGGCTCGCGCTCGAGCGGGTCGCCCCAGCCGCCGCCACCGCCGCGCTGATACACGATCTTCGAGCCGTCCTGCAGCGGCAGGTACAGCGCGGTGTGCGTGATCTCTTGCGAGCTGCCGTCCGGGTGCGTGATCACCAAGTGATCCGGGGTTGCTTTCCCGCCTCCGTTCACGCCGGCTGCGGGGTACTTCATGCTCATCACGAACGTGTACAGCGACTGTGGCGTCGTCGCTTCCTTGATCCACAACGACCCGCACTGGCCGCGCCACTTCCCCGGTCCGCACGTGTCGGTCGTCATGTCGTTCGACAGGTGGCGCGACGGGAAGATCGCTTCGTTGATCTCGGCGGTCGCCATGATCAAGTTCCCGAAGCCCGCATTCTGACACCCCCAACCGTCGTTCTGGTACGCGGCATTGCCTGCGGTCGCTTGCGTGTCCACCGAGTGGTCGATGAATACCTTGCCGTTCTTCGGGTTCGCCCCGAACAGAACGGTCGGCATCGCGGCCTTGTAGATCTGCGGACAGCTCTTCTCCGGGACCGCTTGCCCCAGCGCGATCGCCACCGCTTCCGCGATCTCGCAGCCAGGGTGGTGCGTGCCCATCGACACCGGCTTCCCGGCCGGCGGGTTCACGATCGTGTTCTCGGGATAGGTGATGTTGATCGGCGCGAACAGTCCTTGGTTGCGCGGGATCGTCGAGTCGATCATCGAGCACAGTTGCGAGTAGGTCATCGAGCGCGTGTTGCACTGCGTGCTCCACGCCTGCAGCCACTGACGATCGTCCGACCCCGTGAAGTCGATGTCGAGCTCGTCGCCGCGGACCGTCACCTTCGCGTGCACCTTGACGTCTTGGTTCCCCTTCACGTCGTGGTCGAAGTACGTGTCTGCCTCGTAGGTCCCGTCGGGCCACGAAGCGATCTCCTCGCGCATGCGGCGCTCGCTGAAGGCGATCAGCCAGTCGCACGCCGCTTTGACGGTGTCAACGCCGAAGCGCTCGATGAGCTCGTGGCAGCGCTTCGCGCCGAGCTGCGCCGCACCGATCTGCGCGCGCAGGTCGCCCTCATAGGTCGGAACGCGGTTGTTCGTCTGGAACAGGTACATGACGTCTTTGCGCTCGACGCCGGCGTCGACGAGCTTCACCGCGGGGCAGCGGAAGCCCTCCGCCCAGATATCCATCGCGTCCGCCGGGTAGCCGCCGGGCGACTGCCCGGCGACGTCGGCGTGGTGGCACTGGATCGACGCGAAAAGGACCAGTTCGCCTTTGTAGAAGACGGGGCTGAAGACGCTCCAGTCCGGCAAGTGTCCGCCGCCGTGGTACGGGTCGTTGCACGCAACGACGTCACCTTCCTTGAACCCGTCGTTCCCGAAGAACTCCAGCGCGAACTGGATCGGGCCCATCGAGGACAGCATGAACTGCGGGATGCCGACCGCGAGCGCAGCGAGCCTGCCCTTCCAATCCATGATCGTCGCGTTGCGCTCGTTCGACTGGTTGAGGATCGGCGTCGTTGCCGTGCGCGACACGTGGATCGCCATCTCGAACGCGATCGTTTCGAGCGCGCCGCGGATCACTTCCGCGGTGATCGGGTCGATCTTCACCGCCGCGCGCTTCTTGCCCGCGTGTGCGCGCGCGACCTTCTTGGGCTTGTGAACCTTCGGAGCCTTGGCCTTGGCCTTGGCCTTGGTCTTCGTCTTGGTCGGCATGAAGAGCTCCCTACCTCGTCGCAACGTAGTTGCCGAACTTGTCGAGCTTAACGGTCCACTTCGGTGGGATCACGATCGTCGTGAACGGCTCCTCGACGATCGCCGGGCCTTTTATCGCTTGGCCGGCGCGCAACGACGGCCCGTCGTACAGCGCCGTCTTCACGAACCCGGTGCCGAAGTACGCCTGGCGGTGCCCCGACTGACGCGGCGCCTGCGTCGAGCCCGACAGCTTCTGCATCGGCGGCTTCGACAGCAGCGCGCGCGACCTCACGCGCAGGGACGAGATCATCACGTCCTCTTCCTTACGGTCGAACGTGTGCTCTTTGAAGTGCATCTTGTGGAACCGCTTCGCGATGGCGGCCAGCTCCTTGGGGTCGATCTTGCCGTTCACCGGCACGTCGATGTCCCACGTCTGCCCTTCGTACCGGCACTGGGCGAAGCGGTTGTGCTTGAACCGCTTCGTCGGCACGCCGGCCTGCCACAGCTCTTCGTCGGCTTCCTTCTCGAGGACCGTGTAGACGTCTTCGAGGTGCGTCGCCTCGCGCGCATCCGCCTCTTCCTCCAAGCCCTTGTAGATCTCTTCGGCCGGCGCCGTCTTCGGGATCAGCACGCGTGAGATGCCGAGGTCGTCGGCCTGTGCGAGCGCGTGCACCGCGCCGTTGCCGCCGAACACCACGAGCGCGAACGTGCGCGGGTCGAAGCCGCGCTCCGCCGACACGCGCACGATCGCTTGATTCATCTGCGCGTTGGTCAGCCGGTGGATCCCCCACGCGGCCTCGACGGCGTTCAGCCCGAGCGGCTCGCCGATCTCTTTCTCGATCGTCTCCGAGACGCCGTCGGTCTTCAGGACGAGCGTTCCCCCGGCGAACCCCTCGGGATTCAGGTACCCGAGCACCAGGTTGGCGTCGGTCACCGTCGGCCGCGTTCCCCCGCGGCCGTAGCAGATCGGACCCGGCTCACCGCCGGCCGACTCCGGACCGACTTGCAACCCGCCTGCCGCGACCTTCGCGATCGAGCCGCCGCCGGCGCCGATCGAAACCACGTCGACCATCGGCAGCGCGATCAGGTACCGGTGCACCCAGTTCCAGAACGACTTGATCGTCGGCTGCCCGTCGCGGATCAAGCACACGTCGTACGACGTGCCGCCCATGTCGACCGAGATGAAGTCCTTGACCCCGGCCAGACCGGCGGTCTCGCACGCGCCCATCACGCCGCCGGCGGGGCCGCTCGCCAGCGTCGCGATCGGCCGCGCCGCGACCGACGGCGCCGCCGCGATCCCACCGCTCGACTGCATATAAGATGCACTTCGAAGAGCACACGTTCGACCGTAAGGAAGAGGACGTGATGATCTCGCCCACACGCTGCTCGTGTGCGGGATTGACGAAGCTAAACAGCAGCACGACGGCGATCGACGACACGCCGCCCTTCTTCAAACGTCGGACCTGCGCGCGCACCTCGTCCTCGTCGAGGTCCTTCAGCACGTTGCCCTGGTAGTCGAGGCGCTCTTCCAGCGTCAGGCGGTACCGCCGCGGGGTGATCTTGAACGGCCCCGGCGCCGAGGGGTCCCAGATGTTCTCCTTGTATCCGCGGCGCAGCTCGATCTCGTCGCGACGTCCTTTCGTGACGAGCAGCCCCGTCTTCGCGCCCGTTTGCTCGATCATCGTGTTGTCGGCGGTGGTGGTTCCATGGATGATCAGGTCGGCCTGCTCGAGGAAATCGCGCGTCTTCATCCCGCGCTGCTCGGCGAGCTCGCGCAGCCCTTCCATCACACCGACCGACTGATCTTCGGGCGTCGTGCGGTGCTTCCAGAGCGTGAACCCGCCCTTCGAGTCGACGACGAGGAAGTCGGTGAACGTTCCGCCGACGTCGATTCCGATCCGGTACCCCATCCTCAGATCCTTTCGATGACTGCTGCCGAACCGAGGCCGCCCCCAGCGCACATCGTCACGATCCCATAGCGGCCGTCGCGCCGCTCGAGCTCGTGAAGCAACGATGTGAGCAGCCGCGCGCCCGTCGCGCCGACCGGGTGGCCGAGCGCGATCGCACCGCCGTTCACGTTGGTCTTCTCTTCGTCCAAGCCGAGTTCCCGCACGCAGGCCACGGTCATTGCGGCAAAAGCTTCGTTGATCTCGATCAGGTCGATGTCGTCGAGGGTCAGCCCCGCGCGCTTCAGCGCCTTCGGCACGGCTTCGATCGGCGCGCTCCCCGTATAGTTGGGATCGACCCCGACCGAGCACCATGCGGCGATGCGCGCGCGCGGCGTGAGGCCCAACGCAGACGCTTTGCGCGCGCCGGTGACGACGACGGCAGCGCCGGCATCGTTCATACCGCTCGCGTTTCCCGCTGTCACCGTGCCGCCCTTCTTGTACACGGGCGGCAGCTTCGCCAGCTTCTCCAACGTGGTGTCACGGCGGGGATGCTCGTCCGTGTCGACGAGCGTGCCGTTCACGTCGACGGGGACGATCTCGCGCTTGAAGTAGCCGTTGTCGATCGCGTTGATAGCGCGCATGTGGCTGCGGTACGCCCAGCGGTCCTGGTCTTCGCGCGTGACGCCGTACTTCTCGGCGACGTTCTCACCGGTGTTGAGGCCGACGCTGAACGGTCCCATCTCGAGCGGGTGCGTCAGCGGGATGAACGTTTCCGGTGGCTTGCGCGGATAGGGCTCGGACGGCTTGCGCATGAGCCACGGCTGCTGAGACATCGACTCGCATCCACCGGCGACGTACGCGTCGCCCGTTCCGGCCCAGATGTTGAGCGCCGCTTGCGTCACGGCTTCGAGGCCGGTGGCGCACGCGCGGATCACGGTGAAGCCGGGGACCTCACGCGGGATCCCTGCGGAGAGCCCGATGTACCGGCCGGCGTTGCCGCCGCCGCCGATCGTCTCGCCGAAGATAACGTCGTCGTAGTCGGAGGGGTCGACGCCGGCACGTTTCACCGCCTCGCGCACGGCCGCTTCTCCGAGCGTCCAAGCCGGTATCGAAGCGAACTGACCGCGGATCCGGCCGACCGGTGTGCGGACCGCGGTGAGGATGACGGCGTCGTCAGTTGGCATGCGGTAACGCTAGCCCCGGGACGCCTGCGCGCGCCAGAGGGCCCGCGCTCTGCGCACCCATTCGCGCTCGGCTTCGAACGTCAGCATCTCCTCGGCCTCGTCCCATGAGACCCATTTCGGGTCGAACTGCCAGTCCTCGGCGGGGCGCTGGATCGTGACGTCATCGAGCAGTTTCATCAAGTAGAAGCGCTCCTCGCGCACGCGCTTGTCGTTGGCGAACCAGCGGTTCACGAACTCGACGATCTGCGAGCCGAGGTCGCCGACGATCTCGATCTCGGGATAGCCGGTCTCCTCGATCGTCTCGCGGATGGCGCCTTCTTCGACGGTCTCGAAGCCTTCGACGTGACCCTTGGGCAGGCGGACTTCCTTGCGCGACGGGCGCAGGAGGACCAGTACGCGCTCGCCGTCGGTCACGACACCGCCGGCGGCCGTGTAGAACGGGGTCTTGGTCATCGCCCGGCACCGTATGTCATCCCGCAGGGCTACGGAGCGAACTGAACGACGATCGAGTAGCTGAAGGTGGTGCCGTCGACCTGGAACCCGTAGCAGCCCGGGCCTTTGATCGCGATGTCGGCCGGCGGGAAGTTGGCCCACCCGTCCGCGGTCAGGTTCAAGCTTTGCGTCGGCCGGACGGGGCTGCTGCCGTCGAGCTTCTGCCCGCGCACCAGGATCGGATCTTTTGCGCTCCGTTCGATCCACCACATCCCGTACGGCAGCCACCACCCACTGGGCGCGCGATACACGTCCTTGTAGTGGAAGATGCCGTCGGCATCGGGTCTGACCTCCGAAAGGAAGAGGAATGCCGGTGCGCGGCCGAGCACCGAATAGCCCGTGTTCTCGGCCGTGATCGTGTGACGTCTCGTGATCGGACACCGCTGTCCCGCGGCGACGTGCGGAAGCCTGAGCGAGCGGAGCAGCACCCTCGGGATGGTGGACGGGGACGGAGACGGGCTCTGCTCTGCGAAAGGCGGAACCTTTACCAGCCCGTTTTCGGGGGTCTCGATGGACCGTTCAGCCTTCGGTTTCGAGGACGGGCACCCGACAAGGGCGACCACGAACAGGATCCCGGCCAGGAGGTTCCAAGCGGACCCCCGATGCATGGCTCGATTCTCTCGCGCGCGCGGCGCCGGTGCTAGAGGTCCAGCAAACGCGTGCGCCCCGAGGCCTCGAACGCCGCGCGTAACCGCTTCTCGTCGTCCGGCGCGAACGGCTTGAAGCCACTCTCGCCGCGCTCCCGCCAGAAAACGTCCCCGCGCCGGCTGAAGAACTTCTCCCGCCGTAGCTCGCGAACGAGCACCTTTCCGGTGACGCCGCGGGGAAGCTCGGACGTGATCACGACGTACGTCGGGAGCCATTTCGGCGACAGGTCCGGCTGTGAGGAAAGGAACGAGAACAGATCGCCGGGGTCGATCGAACGGCCCGGCTGCGTCTGCACGGCGATCATCACGCGATCGGACGCGGATTCATCGGGCACCGCGTACGCCGCGCACGCGAAGACTGTCGGATGCCGCTCGACGAGGTCTTCGATCGGGTGCGGTGGGAAGTTTTCGCCGTCGACGCGGATCCAGTCTTCGGTGCGCCCGGCGAAGTACAGGAAGCCGCGCTCATCCATGTAGCCGCGATCTCGCCCACGCACTCGTCGGCGTTCAGGATCTTGCCGTCCTGGTCGAACTTCGCGACCGGACACTCACGGCCGTTGTCGTCGAGCACCTTGATGTGGGCCGGCGGTCGCCCGACGCTCCCCGGCGGGTCGCTCGGCGCGCGGGGGAACCCCATCGCACCTTCGCTCGGGCCGAAGCCATCGATCACGCGGCAGCCGAAGCGGCGCTCGAAGCGCTCGATCGTCCGCCACGAGCCCTCGTTGCCGTAGGCGACGCGCAGCGGGTTGTCCGCGTCGTTCGGCTTCTCGGGCGCGGTCAGCAAGTGCGAGAGCGGCTTTCCGCTGTACGGGAAGTAGGTGGCGCCGTACATGCGCACATCCGGCAAGAAGCGCCTGACGCTGAACCGGCTCGCGAGCGCCATCGTGCTGCCGCGGATCAGTGTCGGCACGTAGCCGCACATCAGCGGATTTGAGTGGAACAGCGGGAGCGAAACGTAGGCGACGTCGTCCTCGAGCAGCCCGACGGTCTCGGCGATCATCGACCCCGTGCCGAGCATCCGCCTGTGCGAGCACCGAACCGATTTCGGCGCGCCTGATGTTCCGCTCGTGAAGATCAACAGGAAGAGATCCTCCGCGGACGGGCCCGGACCCTCGTACGGCTCGCCGTAGATCTGCTCGGAGCCGACCATCGGCGGCACGTCGAGGTCGGTCAGGAACTGCCGGTACAAGCCGTCGGCGACGACGAACGCGCAGTCGGTGTGGTTCACGTCGCGCTCGATCTCGGCGCCGCGCCGCGTGGCGTTGATGCCGACGAGCACAGCGCCGGCGAGGGCTGCTCCCCCGATCAGGTACAGGAACTCCGGGCTGTTCCCCATCAGAACACCGACGTGCGGTGGCTTCCCTTCGGGGAGACGGGCGCGCATCATCCCGGCGACGCGCGCGGACCGCTCGAGATACTCGCCGTACGTGATCCGACCGGAGCCGAACAGCAGGAACGGCTTGTCGGGATGCTCGCGCGCGCGGCTGGTTATGAGGTCGGCGACTGTTTTCGGTTCCGCGGTCACTGCGCCTTCGGTTCGCGCGGCAATCCCAGCGCGCGCTCGGCGAGCAGGTTCTTCTGGATCTCGGACGTTCCGGCCGCGACCGTCAGTCCGCGACTGTCCAGAAGCCCGTGCAACCACTCGCTCTCGAGCGGCGCCTCTGGTCCGAGAATCTCCATGGCCGTTTCGTAGATGCGCTGCTGCAATTCGCTCCAGAGCAGCTTCGCCATCGACCCTTCGAGTCCGGTCGTCTTCCCGCGGTTCGACACGCTCCAGTAGCTGAAGAGCTGCAGCGTTTCGGCGTCGATCGCACACTGGCCGAGGCGCGCTCGGATCAGCGGGTCTTCTTCTCTGCCGCGCGCGCGTGCCAGCGCGGCGAGGTCGCGCACCTGCTTCTTCGTCCGCACGTGGAATGTCAGGACGCTCGCGCGCTCGCTTGCCAAAGTGGTCATCGTCACCGCCCAGCCTTGGCCGCGCGCGCCGAGCAGATTGGTCGCCGACACGCGCACGTCGTCGAAGAACATCTCGTTGAACTCCGAATCGCCCGACATCTGCTTGAGCGGCCGCACGGTGATCCCGGGCGAGTGCATGTCGACGAGCAGACACGAGATGCCTTTGTGCTTGGGTGCCTCCGGCTCCGTTCGGACGAGCAGCTGGCACCAGTCGGCGTGGTGCCCCCACGTCGTCCAGACCTTCTGGCCGTTCACGACGAACTCGTCGCCGTCTTGCACGGCTTTCGTCCGGAGGCTCGCGAGATCGCTGCCGGCCCCCGGTTCGCTGAACCCCTGGCACCAGATCTCTTCCGCCGTCAGCATCGGCGTGAGGTATCGCTCCTGCTGCTCCGGCGTGCCGAACGCCATGATCGCCGGGGCGACGTGGAAGATCCCGAGGTGGTTCGACAGCCCTGGGGCTTCCGCCCGCCCGAGCTCCTCTTCGAAGATCACCTGCAGCGCCGGCGACGCGCCGCGGCCGCCGTGCTCGGGTGGCCACGACATGCCCGCGTAGCCGGCGTCGTACAGCTTGCGGTGCCACTCGCGGCCGAACTCGAACGACTCGTCGCTGCCGCGCGCAGGGTGGGGCGGTTTCGGGGCATTGGCCTCGAGCCATGCGCGCACCTCGAGCCGGAACGTCTCTTCTTCAGGCGTATCGCGGAGGTCCATCGGTATGCGAGCATAGACCCGGGCACCGAGGGGGAGCCATCGTGAGCGAGTACATTTACGACGCGTCGCTCGAGGACGAGCACACGCGACTCCATGCTCTCGAGGCCATTCTCGATCCCGGAAGCATCAGGGTTCTCGAGACCATCGGTGTCGAGAAAAGCTGGCGATGCCTCGAGGTCGGCGGGGGCGGAGGTTCGATCGCGTATTGGTTGAGCCAACACGCCAACAATGTTGTTGCCACCGACCTCGATACGCGTTTCTTGGAGCGAGTGCCCGCTTCAAACATAGAGGTCCGAAAGCACAACGTCGTCACCGAACCCCTCGAAGAAGATACGTACGATCTCGTCCACTCACGAGACGTTCTCGAGCACATACCGGAACGAGAAGCCGTTCTCGACAAGATGGTCGCTGCGTTGAAGCCGGGCGGGTGGCTCGTGGCGGAAGACGTTGACTTCATGGGCGCGCTGCGTCGCGAGGTGTTCGGCGAGAAGAGCGACTTGACCCTCCTCGATGCACGAATGTGGGAAGCCGCGATCACGGCGATGAAGGCTCGGGGTGTCGATCCCGAGTACGGGCGGCGTCTTCCATGGCGCCTCTCAGCTCGGGGCTTGCTCGACATCGGCGGCGACGTGCGAGGATCGTTCGTGGGCCGAGGCGCGACGGCTGGCATGAGGCTTCACGAGCTGTCTCTCCAACAGCTCCGTCCTCTCGTCGTTTCCACCGGCATACCTGAGGGCGACATCGACCGGCTGCTCGAAGCGGTGCGCGGCGGTGAATACATGGGGCTCGGGCCGATCCACGTCGCGGCCTGGGGCCGCAAGCCCGCTTAAGCGAACTGCGGCATCACGTCGCGCGCGAAGAGCTCGGTACCGCGAAGGTCGGTCGTCTTCCCGAAGTGGCACACGAACTGCGTCACGCCCGCGTCGGCGAACGCGTGCACCTTGCTGATCACTTGCTCCGGCGTGCCGGCGACGGCGACTTGCGCGTAGCGGCGCGCGGTCGGGTTGTCACTTGCGGCGTTGCGCGCGAGACGCTGCGCGATCTTGTCGCCGTCTTCGTCGATCCACACGGGTCCCTCCCATGTGATCTCGACGGGCGGCCGTCCCAGCCCTGCGCAGCGCGCGCGCAACACCTGCGCGCGCTCGGCCACCTCGTCCGCTGAAAGGATCGGTGCGTTCCACACGTCCGCATAGCGCGCGACGACGTCGAGCATCCGCGA
>VAYV01000018.1 GCA_005883175.1 Actinomycetota bacterium | reverse complement strand
CGTCGTCATCGACCAAACCGCGTTGCCCGGCCGGCTGGAATACCGGTCGCTCGTCAACACCGACGCGGTCGCGGAAGCGATCCGCGCGCTGCGCGTACGAGGCGCGCCGGCGCTGGGTATCGCGGGCGCGATGGGCGTCGCGCAGGCGGCGGTTCACCCGCCGTCGTCCCACGCCAAGACGGTTCTCGAACGCGCCGAGCAGGCCGGCCGGGTCCTTGCCGCGACGCGCCCGACGGCGGTGAACCTCGCGTGGGGGATCCAGCGCGTCCTCGCGAAGGGTCGCGCGATCCCGCTCACTGCGGGAGCGATCCGCATCGCGCAAGGGATGGTCGACGAAGCGCTGGCCATCCAAGCAGAGGACGAAGAGGCGTGCGGCGCGATGGCGAAGCTCGCACTCGAGTTCTTCGAGCCCAAAGCGGTCGTCTTGACCCACTGCAACACCGGCTTCCTCTGCACCGGCGGCATCGGGACGGCGCTCGGCGCGATCCGCCACGCACACGAAGCCGGTCTCGGTATCGTCGTGGTGGCGACGGAGACGCGTCCTCTGCTGCAGGGCGCGCGCCTCACGGCCTGGGAGCTCGCTCAGCTGGGGATCCCCCACGCGCTGGTGGTCGACGGAGCGGCGCCGGGCCTGATCGCGCGCGGCGAAGTGTCGCTCGTCGTCGTCGGCGCCGACCGCATCGCAGCCAACGGGGACGTCGCGAACAAGGTGGGGACGTACCCGTTGGCGCTGGCCGCGTCCGCGGCGGGCATTCCTTTCGTCGTGGTGGCGCCGACGTCGAGCGTCGATCCGGCGGTTGCCGACGGGAGGAAGATCCCCGTCGAGGAGCGCGCGGCCTCGGAGGTGACCTCGATCCTCGGGGGCCAGTCGATCGCGCCGGCCGGGACGCAAGCGATCAACCCTGCGTTCGATGTGACGCCCGCATCGTTGATCACCGCGATCGTGACGGAACGAGGCGTCGCGCGCGCACCCTTCGCCCCCGCGTTGCGGGCGATGCTCGGCGGCTCTGCCATTCGAGCAGCCTCGCGCGGCGCGCGCGCGAAGCCGAAAGTGACGCCGAAGGCGAAGGGTCCGGAGAAGAAGCCGGCGAGATCCGTGAAGGAGGCACCGAAGAAGACCGCCGGCGCGAAGCGCGCGCAGCCGAAGCTCGCGAAGCCGAAACGCGGGAAGCCGAAACGCGCGCACGGCGCGAAACGGACGGCCCGGCCGGCGCGGGGCGCGCGCCGAAGATGAGCGAAGATGAGATAGCGCGCGAACGCGTCACCGGCGCGCGCCCCGCTCACGACACCGTCGTACCGTCGTCGGATGCGCACGCTCGCGGACCTGATCTTCCCGCCCTCGTGCCTCTCGTGCCGCCGCCCCGGGGCGCGGTTCTTGTGCGTGGCGTGCGAGGCGGCCTTCCCCTGGATCGCCCAGATGTGCGCGCGCTGCGGGCGGCCGACCGCGCGCGCAGTCCTCGACTGCGCCGACTGCCGCGAACCGGCGCCCGCGTTCAGCACCGCGCGTGCTCCCGCCGCGTATCGCGGCGTCGCCAGGGACGTGCTGATGACGTTCAAGCTGGGCGGCGAGCGCCGGGCTGCTCGACGGATGGCCGCCCGAATGGCTGCGTGTGCCCAGCCGATGCTCGTCGACGTGATCACGTTCGTACCGGCGTCTCGCACGTCGATGGCCGAGCGCGGCTTCAACACCGCCCAAGAGCTCGCTCGCGGGGTGGCCCAACACCTCAGACGCCCATGCGTGCGCACGCTTCGGAAGGTCCGTGAGACGGCCGACCAAGCCTCGCTCGACCGAGCCGGGCGGCGGCGGAATCTCGACGGCGCCTTCGTGTCGCTTCGGGCGCCGGAGCGCGTGCTGCTGGTGGACGACGTCATGACGACCGGTGCGACCGGGGACGCGTGTGCGCGCGCGCTGCGAGCGGCCGGGGCGCTCGACGTCATGGTTGTGACATTCGCCCGGGCAGGGGATTAGGAGCCTCGAACCCGGCCTAGATTTGGCGCGACGTCATCCATAGAATCAATCGTGTGAGGGCCCCACCCGGGTCTGGAGATGCGGATCTGTTCCGCCGCGTCGCCCCGGGTGGGGCCCATCACCGTTTCTGGGATGGAGCAGGAGGCCGGGATGCAGGTGATCGTCAAGGGACGCAACACGCACGTCCCACCACATCTGAAAGAGCTCGCGACCCACAAGCTGGAGAAGGTCGAACGCTTCCTCGACAAGATCCTGTCCCTCGAGATCGAGTTCTCCGAAGAGCACAATCCGCGCATCGCGGATAAGCACATCGTCGAAGTCATCTTGACGACCAAGCAGCACGTCTTGCGCGCGCACGCGAGCGGGCCCGACCCCACGACCGCGGTCGACGGCGTGCTCGACAAGCTGGAGGCCCAGGTCAAGCGGCTCAAGGGCAAGTTCGTACGGCGTGGCAGCAGGACGTCTCGCGCGATGCGGGCCGTGGTGCGCGCGCCGAGGACCATCGGGGAGGAAACGGACAACCACAACGCAAGGAACGGCCGAAACCATCCGATAGAATCTTCAGAAGACCTGGAAGCGGGCGAAGGGGACGAGCCGCGGATCACACGCGTCACCCGGTTCACCGTGAAGCCCATGACCGCCGAGGAGGCAGTCCTCCAGATGGAAACGCTCGGCCACGACTTCTACCTATTCGTCAATGCCGAGAGTGAGCAGGCCGGCGTGGTGTATCGTCGCCGGGACGGGTCGTTCGGGCTGATCGAGCCGGACTAGTACCGCGGAGGAGCACGTGGACGAGCAGCTTGAGGGAACCGAGGTGCCGGCGCCGATCAGCGATGAGCCGATCCGGGTCCTGATCGTCGACGACCACGCGTTGTTCCGTCGCGGGCTCGTCATGGTGCTCGAGCAAGAGAAGGACATCGACCTCGTCGGTGAGGCCGGAGACGGCGCCGAGGCCGTGAACATCGCGCAGGACACGATGCCCGACGTGGTGCTCATGGACGTGCGCATGCCTCGCCGAGGCGGGATCGAAGCGACGAGCCAGATCAAGGCGATCGCACCCCACACGAAGATCCTGATGCTGACGATCTCGGACGAAGAAGCCGACCTGTACGACGCGATCAAGGCGGGCGCGAGCGGTTACCTGCTGAAGGAGATATCCATCGAGGAGGTCGCGAACGCGATCCGCCAGGTCCACGCCGGCCAGTCGATGATAAGCCCGTCGATGGCGTCCAAGCTGCTCACCGAGTTCGCCACGATGGTCAAGAAGACCGACGAGAAGCCGGCCGCCGCCCAGCCTCGGCTGACCGAGCGGGAGATGGAGGTTCTCCGCCTGGTCGCCAAGGGCAGGAATAACAGGGACATAGCCAAAGAGTTGTTCATCTCAGAGAACACCGTGAAGACGATACCGCTTGCCTTCTTCTCCCCTGCAAAAGATCCTTCGCATCGGCGAGGGTCGTCGCCTCAAGGACGCCGCTCGCCTCGCCGACCGCGTCGGCGCTTTCGAGCCCGAGATGCAGGCCCGGTCCGACACAGAGCTGCGCGCGCTCACCGATATCTTCCGCGCGCGCCTGGTGGAAGGGGAGGACCTCGACGAGATCCTTCCCGAAGCGTTCGCAGCCGTCCGTGAAGCCGCCGTCCGGACGCTCGGGCAGCGCCACTACGACGTCCAGCTGATCGGCGGCGCCGTCTTGCACGGCGGCAACATCGCCGAGATGAAGACCGGCGAAGGCAAGACCCTCGTCGCGACGTTGCCGGCGTACGTGAACGCGTTGTCGGGCGACGGCGTCCACGTCATCACCGTGAACGACTACCTCGCGAAACGCGACGCCGAGTGGATGGGTCGCATCTACCGGTTCCTCGGTCTCACGGTCGGGCTGATCCAAGCGAACATGCGCCCCGAAGAGCGCCGCCCGGCGTACGCGGCCGACATCACGTACGGCACGAACAACGAGTTCGGGTTCGACTACCTGCGCGACAATATGGCGTGGACGGCCGATGAGCGCGTGCAGCGCGGTCACAACTTCGGGATCGTCGACGAGGTCGACTCGATCCTCATCGACGAGGCGCGCACCCCGCTGATCATCTCGGGTCCGTCCGAGGAGTCGGCGAAGTGGTACCGGACGTTCTCGCGCTTGGTCCCCCGTCTTCGCGCCGACCTGCACTACGAGGTAGATGAGAAGAAGCGCACGGTTGCCGTGACCGAAGAAGGCGTGCACGAGATCGAGAAGATGCTCGGCATCGAGAACCTCTACGACCAGATCTCCTCGCCGTTGGTCCACTACATGCAGAACGCGTTGCGTGCGAAGGAGCTGTACAAGCGCGATGTCGATTACCTCGTCACGAACGGCGAGGTGAAGATCGTCGACGAGTTCACCGGCCGCGTGCTGGAAGGCCGCCGCTACTCGGAGGGGATGCACCAAGCGATCGAGGCGAAAGAGAACGTCCGCATCAAGGAAGAGAACGTCACCCTCGCCACGATCACAATCCAGAACTACTTCCGCATGTACGAGACGCTCTCCGGCATGACCGGTACTGCCCTCACTGAGGCCGCAGAGTTCGAGCACATCTACAAGATGGGCGTCGTCGAGATACCGCCGAACCGCGACGTGGTCCGGGACGACCGGCCGGACGTCGTCTATAAGAACGAAGAGGGGAAGTTCCAGGCCGCCGCGCACGACATCGCCGAGCGATACGAACGCGGGCAGCCGGTCCTGGTCGGTACGGTGTCGATCGAAAAGTCCGAGCGGCTTGCGAAGCTGCTCGACCGTCAAGGCATCCCGCACAGTGTCCTGAACGCGAAGCAGCACGAACGCGAAGCGCACATCATCGCGCAGGCGGGGAAGCGCGGGTCCGTCACCGTCGCGACGAACATGGCCGGCCGTGGGGTCGACATCATCCTCGGTGGGAACCCTGAGCACGAGATCAAGCTCGACCTTGAAGCACAGGGATTGGTCCCGGAAACCGAAGACTACGATCGCGAGCTCGATCGCCGGATGGAAGCATCGCGGGAGACGTGGGAGAAAGAGCATCAGGCGGTTCTCGATGTCGGCGGCCTGTACGTGCTCGGCACCGAGCGCCACGAGTCGCGCCGTATCGACAACCAGCTGCGCGGCCGGTCCGGCCGTCAAGGCGACCCGGGCGCGAGCCGCTTCTACCTGTCGCTCGAGGACGACCTGATGCGCCTGTTCGCGACCGGCATGGTCGAACGGATGATGAACAGCTTGAAGATTCCCGACGACATGCCGATCGAATCGAAGCTGGTGACGAGGTCGATCCAGCGCGCGCAACACCAACGCGAACAGCAGAACTTCGAGATCCGCAAGAACGTCCTCAAGTACGACGACGTGATCAACAAGCAGCGCGAAGCGATCTACAAACGGCGCAATGAGATCCTCGATGGCGAAGACTTCGAGGAGCAGGCCGAGCAGTGGATCCACGATGTGGTCGAGTCCGTCGTGCTCGAGTTCGCGAACCCGGACATCCAACCGGAGGAATGGGACATCGAGGGTCTCACCAACACGATGCGGACGATCTATCCGACCGCGTTGACGCCGCAGGCGTTCGAGCTCGAAACGCTCACGACCGACGAGCTGACGGAGCGGTTCAACGAGGAGGCGCTCGAGGTCTACGACCGGCGCGCGGACGAGATCGGAGAGGAAGAGTTCCGCAACATCGAGCGGCGGGTCCTGCTGAGCGTGCTCGACTCCAAGTGGCGAGAGCACCTCTACGAGATGGACTACCTGCAGGAAGGCATCGGGTTGCGCGCGATCGGCCAGCGCGATCCGCATGTTCCACGTGCAGGTGGTACGCGAGCAGCAAGCCGAGCAGCAGGTGACGGCGCAGCAGTCGCGACTGCGGTACCTAAAGGAAGCGGCCGAAGGCGAGGAAGCGCCGGCGGTGATGGAGACGGCGCGCTCGGACAAGGTCCCGCGCAACGCGCCGTGCCCGTGCGGCAGCGGCAAGAAGTACAAGAAGTGCCACGGGCTGAACGCCTGAGCGCGCGCTGCCGCTATCATGACCGCCATGGTGGCTGATCACTCCTCGGAGCTCGCGGCCTTGGGAACGGCGCTCGCCGACGCCAGGGCCTATCTTTGACGTCGACGCGAAGCGCGCGTCGATAGCCCAGCTCCAACAAGAAGCCGGCGCACCGGATCTCTGGAACGACCAAGCGTCCGCCAAAGCGCTGCTGGCGCGCCTCGCGCGCCTCGAGGACGACGTGAAGGCCTACGACGAGCTCGCGCGCAAGCACGAGGACTTGTCGGTCCTGAACGAGCTCGCGCAGTCCGAAGACGATCAAAGCGTCGAGCAAGAGCTGAAAGACGGAGTCGCTACGCTGCGCGCGCGCGTCGAGGAGCTCGAGGTCCGGACGCTGCTCGGCGGCGAGTACGACGAGCGCGACGCGATCGTGACCCTCCACGCCGGCGCCGGGGGAACCGAATCCCAGGACTGGGCCGACATGCTGCTCCGCATGTACCTGCGCTGGGCGGAGCGTCATCAGTTCGAGGTCGAGATCATCGAGCACCAGGAAGGCGAAGAGGCGGGCATCAAGAGCGCGGCGTTCATCGTCCACGGCCGGTTCGCCTACGGCATGCTCTCCGCCGAGCACGGCGTTCACCGCCTGGTCCGGATCTCGCCGTTCGACGCCAACAAACGGCGCCACACGTCGTTCGCGGCCGTCGACGTCGTCCCGCTCCTGGACGATGAGGACGTCGACTTCGAGATCCCCGAAAAAGACCTCAAGATCGACGTGTATCGCTCATCCGGTCCGGGCGGCCAGTCGGTGAACACGACGGACTCCGCCGTGCGCATCACCCACCTGCCGACCGGGATCGTCGTTACGTCGCAGAACGAGCGATCGCAGCTCCAGAACAAGGCGGTTTCGATGCGCGTGCTCAAAGCGCGCCTGGTGGAGCTGATGCACGAGGAACGTGCCGACAAGCTCGAGGAGCTTCGCGGCGAGCGGCGTGGGATTGACTTCGGGAGCCAGATCCGTTCGTACGTTCTCGCGCCCTACCAGATGGTCAAGGACGTCCGAACCGACAACGAGACGTCGAACGTCGATGCGGTGTTGGACGGGGACATCGACCGGTTCATCCGCGCCTTCCTCGAGTGGCAGCGGAAGACGGCGGCACGCCCGGCGTAGCACGCATGCCCCCTGGTAGGGTGGGTATACCTTCCGCGGCCGAGCTGTTACGAGGAGGATCGTGTGCCCGGCACCGCAATCGCTGCCGACGTCGGATCGCTGAAAGAGCTTTCGAAAGAGCTGCGGATCCAGATCATCAACACGCTCGTCGAGGCCGGGTCCGGCCATCCGGGCGGCTCGCTCTCCGAGATCGACATGCTCGTCTGCCTGTATTTCGGAGGGATCTTTAACTATCGAGCGGACCAGCCGGACTGGCCCGATCGCGACCGGTTCATCCTCAGCAAAGGCCACTGCACGCCCGGTTACTACGCGGTGCTCGCGCGCGCCGGCTACTTCCCGGAAGCGTGGCAACACACGTTCCGGAAGCTGGGGAGCCCGTTGCAAGGCCACCCCGATCACACCAGGGTCCCGGGGGTCGAGGTCTCGACCGGCTCGCTCGGACAAGGCCTGTCCGTCGCCCTCGGTATGGCCCTCGCCGCGCGGCTGGACGGAGTCTCGTGGCACACCTTCTGCATGCTCGGCGACGGCGAGTCGCAGGAAGGCCAGGTCTGGGAGGCGATCATGTCGGCCGGGAATTTCCGAGCCGACAACCTCACCGCGATCATCGACAACAATCAGGTGCAGCAGACCGGGATGGTCAAGGAGATCCAGGATCTCGACCCGCTCGCCGACAAGT
>VAYV01000017.1 GCA_005883175.1 Actinomycetota bacterium | reverse complement strand
GGAACGATGTTCACCGCTGCGGCGCGGGCGCGCCGCAGGTCTCGGTGCACAAGGTCGAGCAGGTTCTGGTCGTTCGTGTACGCGTGCACGGTCGTCAGAAAACCTTTTTCGATCCCGAAGGAGTCCTTCAAGACCTTCGCCATCGGGACCACAGAGTTCGTCGTGCACGATGCGTTCGAGATGATGTTGTGCTTCGACGAATCGTAGAGATCGTCGTTCACGCCCATGACGACGGTGATGTCTTCGCCCTTCGCCGGCGCGCTGATGATGACCTTCTTCGCTCCGGCCTCGATGTGTGCGCGCGCCTTTGACGCGTCGGTGAACAGTCCCGTCGACTCGATGACCACGTCGGCGCCGAGTTCCTTCCAGGGCAACGCCGTCGGATCGCGTTCCGCGCTTACCCGGAACGATTTCCCTCCGACCGAGATCTCGCCGTCGCTCGCCTGGATGTCGACGTCGAGGATCTTGTGCACCGAGTCGAACTTGAGCAGATGCGCGAGCGTTTTCGCGTCGGTGAGATCGTTGACGCCGACGATCTGGATGTCGGCGCCGCGCTTGAGGGATGCTCGAAGGAAGTTGCGTCCGATGCGGCCGAAACCGTTGATGCCAACCTTCACGCTCATGACGAAAGCCTCCCGTTGGAAGTTGTACCTGCAGCCTATCCTCGCGAGCGGGCCGGTTCGAACCCGGCCGCGCGCGCGATGCGCCGCAAGCGATCCGCGGCCGCGGCCTTCGTGATCGGCGGCGAGCAGAGCCGGCCCAGCTCCTCGAGGCTCGCCTCGGGGTTCGTCCGCCGAAGCTCCGCAACCTCGCGGAGCGCTGCCGGCAGCGCGCGCAGCCCGTGCATCTGATCGACTTCCTCGATCGCTGCCAGGTGCGTGACGGCTGCTCGAGCGAGCCGGCGCGCGTTCGCTGCGTCTGCGTTGGCGAGCCGCCCCGCGACCACGTGGACGGACTTCCAGACCGAGCCCGCCTCCCAGCGCAGGTACGACTCGTGCGCTCCCATCGCGGCCAGGACCGATCCGATCCCGGACGTGCTCTTCACGTACGCGGCCCACACCTTGTGCTCGCGCGCGCGCGCCTCGGCTCCGGCGCGCGCCATGAGCCCGGCCAGCTCGAGCGCAGAATCTTCGTCGTCGGTCCTGATCTCGAGGTGCGCGGCCGCCTTCGGGTCGCTGACCGAGCCGCGCGCGAGGAAAGCGCCGCGAATGTATGCGCCGACGCAGCACCGCTTCGCGACCAGGCGCCGGGGGACGCGCCCGCCCGGCGCGCCGAGGTCGTCGAGGATCCCGGCCTCGACCAGACGCTGCAGCCCGATCGTTTCCGCGCGCACGGCGTACCGCTTGTGCGGGTGTCCCCGTCCGGGCTCGAGCAGCCGGACCTCCCCGCGCGCGCCGAGCGCGTGCGATAAGGCCTCATAGATGCGGCGCGCTACGCCGGCGTGCTCGGACGTCGCTTCCAACGCATAGCGCCCCGAGCCGAGAACCTGAAACATCCCCGCCGACCGCAACAGCCCGGCAAGCTCGGCGCGACGGTCGCACGCGCGCCCGGCCCGGACCTGCACGAGCTCGTCGCGGACGGCCGAGGTCGCCGTCCGGCGGTTCACCACAGGAGCCCCTTCAGCGTGGACGCCAGCTTGTCGGGGTCGTGCGCCGCACCGGGTCCACGCAGGTCCGCCCGGACGACCGGCGCGCGCACCGCCTTCAGCGCAGCGACGTTCACTTTGACCGGCCGCGCGATGCGCGCCCAGCTTCCCTCGTGGATCAAGACGGCATCGAGTCTCAAGCCGGGACAGTGCGCCAGGAGTCGCCGGACGTGGTCGGCGCCGTCCAGGCCGAGCGTCTCACCATTCTGCTGCGCGAGGTTCAGCACCAGCGCGACGCGTTGCGCGCGCGACGTGGCGGCGACGATCCCTTCGGGAAGCAACGCGGCCACGACGCTCGTGAAGAGGCTTCCCGGACCGAGCACGACGAGGTCGGCCCGCTCGAGCGCTTCGATCGCGGCTTCGTGACCGTCCGCCCGCTCCGGCTCGAGCCACAAACGGTCGACCGCGCCCGGTCCTTGCGCGATCGCGACCTGGCCCGCAACCAGCACGCCGCCGATGTCGGCGCGCAGCCGGACGGGAGCCGCCGTCGACGGGATCACATGCCCGACGGCACCGGCGAGGTCGGCGACCTCTTCCACCGCGCGCGCGAAGTCGCCGCGCAGGTCGGCCAGGGCCGCGATGAGGAGGTTGCCGAGTGGATGCCCCGCGAGCTCGCCATCTTTGAACCGGTACTGGATGACGGCTTCGCGGTCGGGGTCGGCCGCCAGCGCCGCGATCGCCATCCGAAGGTCGCCCGGCGCGGGTATGCCGAGCTGGTGCCGCAGGACCCCCGACGACCCGCCGTCGTCCGCGACGGTAACGACCGCGGTAACGTCCGGGGTCAGCTGGCGCGCCGCGCGCAAGGCGGCGAAGAGCCCGTGTCCGCCGCCCACGCACACGATCCGCGGCGTTTGACCGCTCGGCACCGTCTACTCGCGCTCGAGATCCCGGTGGCGCACCGCGACGTTCAAACCCCGGCGGCGCAAGCTCTCGGCGATCGCCTCGGCCAGCACGACCGACCGGTGCCGGCCGCCGGTGCAGCCGATCGCGATCGTGAGGTACCGCTTCCCTTCGTGCAGGAAGCCGGGAACCACCCCGTCGAGCAGCGTGTCCAGACGCTTCATGAAGTCGGTCGTCTCCGCCTGGCCCATCACGTAGTCGCGGATCCGGCGGTCGGTTCCGGGCAGGGGCCGGAGGTCGTCGATCCAGTAGGGGTTCGGCAAGAAGCGGATGTCGAGCACCAAGTCGGAGTCCAGCGGCAGCCCGTGCTTGTACCCGAACGACACGACGGTGGTCTGCATGCGCTCTTCGCGCGACTGCGCGGAGAAGCTCGCGACGACGCGGTCGCGGAGCTCGTGCACGGTCATG
>VAYV01000016.1 GCA_005883175.1 Actinomycetota bacterium | reverse complement strand
TAGGGCTTGACCTTAGGATTCATATTCCTAGAATTACAGCAGCGTAATTACAGTCGTCGTATTAAGGCGACTCGATTACGGCAGTTGGGGAGCACCCGCATCACGCGGTGGTAGTTGCAGCGGAGCCTGCAAGAGGAACGGGGGAGCGAGTTGCAACGGTTCGCTGATGACGAGCGGTTGCCGTGGCAAGAGCAAGCGCTATGCGCGTACGTGGATCCCGACGTCTTCTTCCCCGAGAAGGGCGGATCCTCGCGAGAGGCGAAGCGCATCTGCGCGCAGTGCACGGTGCAGCGTGAGTGTCTTGAGTACGCGCTCGCGAACGACGAGCGCTTCGGGATCTGGGGCGGGCTTTCCGAAAGAGAGCGCCGCCGCCTGAAGAAGCTCGCGTCATAGACCTTCCTACCAAGGATGGAGAGGGGGTGACACCCTATGCCACCGAGAAAACGTCGGGCCGCAAAGAAGCCGGCTAAGAAGCGCACTGCAAAGAAGCGCACGTCGGCTGCGAAGAAGACTGCCCGCAAGGCAGCTCCGAAGCGGCGTAAGACAGCGAAGAGGGCAGCCGCGAAGAAGACAACGCGGAAGAAGGCTGCTCCCAAGCGCAAGGCGGCCAAGCGGAAGACAGCCAAGAAGAAGGCTGCCAAGAAGCCCGCTCGCAGGCGCCGCCGGGCGAAGAAGAAGTAACTCGCCCTCGCACGTCTGAGGCCTTGCCCGCCTGGCAAGGCCTCAGTTTTATTTCGGCGCTTCGCGCAGGTCCTGCCGCGCGCGGCGAACCGCCCAGAAATCCGAAGAATTGGCAGGTGTCCGAGCCGCCTTGGTAGGCTCGCGCGGCTCATGGAGCTCCCCGATGACCCATCGATATTGGTATTGCTCGTCGCGACCGATGGGGCCGCATGGCTGCCCGAAGTTCTCAAAGGATTGCGCGCGCAGCAGTACCGGCCGATCAAGGTCCTCGCCGTCGACAACGCGTCGGCCGACGGTTCCGGCGCGATCCTCGCGAAGGCCTTCGGCGTGCGCCGGATCGTTTCGCTGGAGCGCCGTATCGGGTACGGGCGCGCGCTCGCTGCCGGCCTGAAGATCGCGACAGAGCGCCGGCTCGACGCCGACGCGTTCTTGATCCTCCACGACGATGCTGCCTTGGGGCCCGGTGCTGTGGAGTCGATGGTGCGGACGATGCAAACGACGGGAGCCGGCATCGTCGGCGCGAAGCTGCTCGAATGGGATAACCCGTTGTGGCTCCAGGATTTCGGCCAGACCACCGACCGATACGGACGCGCCGTTCCGCGCGTCGAACGCGGAGAGATCGATCAAGGCCAATACGAGCAGGTCGAGGAGGTTCTCTACGCGACGAGCGCCACGTTGCTTGTCGCGCGGGAGCTGGTCGAGAAGGTCGGTCTGTTCGATCCGCGCTTCGTCGCGATGCGCGACGACTTCGACCTGAGCTGGCGCGCGCGCATCGCCGGATACAAGACGGTCGTCGATCCGGGGGCGGTCGTGCGTCACGCGTCCGCCGTGCAACGAGAGCTTCGCGACTCACCGGTGCGCGGACGTACGCGCTACTTCTACGAGCGCAACATGATCGCGACACTGATCAAGAACTACAGCCTCCCGCGTCTCGCGATCGCACTCCCGTTCACGATTCTCCTCACGCTGGTGAATTCACTGTTGTACTTCCTGACGGGACGACGCTCGTCCGCCGTCCAGGTATTGCAGGCGTTGCAGTGGAACCTCGCCCACCTGCCCTCGACATTGCGCGCGCGCGCTCGCGCGCAGCGCAACCGGACAGAGCACGATGCGGTCGTCACCGATCTCATGCATCACGGTGCGACCAGATTGCGCGCGCAATTCGAGCGGGCGGTGGAGAAGGTCGTCGGCGAGGTGGACGAAGGCCCCGAAGACGAGCTGGAGAAGCCGCGGCCGCGTCTCGTCGACCGGGTGCGCGCGCATCCGGTGGGGAGCCTCGTGCTCCTCGCGGTGGTGCTCGGGCTTGTGGGCGCGCGCGGCCTGTTCTTCTCGCACCAGATCGCCGGGGTCGATCTCTTGCCGTTCCCGAGCAGCATGCGCTCGTTCTTCACCGAGTTCGTTTCCGGATGGCGAGGCCCCGCGGCCGGCGGCGCCGGACCGGCGACGCCGGGACTGGTGATCCTCGGCATATTGAGCTTCATCACGTTCGGAAGTGGGTGGCTCGCCCAACGCGTCCTTCTGCTCGGCTTGCCGCTTGTGGGCGCGCTGTCGATGCATCGCCTCTGTTTGGCGCTCGGCATGAAGGATCGCGGGCGGCGTCTCGCAGTCGTCGCATATGCGGCCTCTCCGCTGATGCTGGCCGCATTCGGCGGCGGACGCCTTCCGGATCTCGTCCTGCTGGCGTTCGCCCCGGCCTTGCTGATCCCGCTCGTGCGCGCCGCCGGGCTCGCGCCCGAGGGAGGCTGGCGAAGCGTCGCCTCGGGGATCGCCTGGCTTGCCGTCGCGACGGCGCTCGCGCCGTGGTCGGTCGTTTTCTTCGCCGGCACGGGCATCCTCATCGCCGCCTTGTGCGCCGGGATGAGGAAGACGACGACGGGAGTCGTTCTCGCACGGACGGCGACGATCGTCGGGGGCGCGCTCATCCTCTTGCTTCCGTGGAGCGCAGAGCTGTTCCGTGCCGGCTCACCTCTCGGCGCGGGAGGCGGCGACCCGCAGCGAACGATGACAGACATCCTTGCGCTGTCGGCAGGGCCCATCCGCGCGCTGCCCCTCGCGGTCGCGTTCGGCCTTCCGGTCGCCGGTCTCGCCGGTTTACTCGGCGCGCCGGCTCAGCGGCGGCGCGCGGCGGCGATCTTCACCGGCGTCGCCTTCGTTTCCATCGGGGTTGCATGGGCGGTCGCTCGCGGCGTGCCGTGGATAGCGCCGCGTCCGGAGCTGCCCCTCACCGGCGCCGCCGTGGCCTGGTGCGTTCTCGCCGGCATCGGTTTCGATGCGGCAGCCTCGCGGTTGCGCGCGCGCGCGTTCGGGTTGCCGCACCTCGTCGCCGGCATCGCCGGCATCGTTCTCCTGGTGCAGATCGCCGCGTCCGCCGGCTGGATCGCACGCGGGGACCATCCCGGTCTGGTGGCCTCCGGCGGGCTGATCCCGTCGTTCTTGGCCGAGCAGGCCGCACAGAAAGGACCCTTCCGCGTCGCGTGGGTCGACGGAACCCTCGATGCACCCAGGGTCGCATTGAGCGGCCCCGCCGGACAGACGATGCTCCAGTTCCTTCAGCGTCCTGCCGGGGCGGCAGCCACCGACCTCCGCCGCACGTTCGCAGCGATCGCTTCCGATGAG
>VAYV01000015.1 GCA_005883175.1 Actinomycetota bacterium | reverse complement strand
ATGTTGTCGACCTCGAAGACCTCATTCGCCTTGCGTGCGATGAGGTCGTCGGGGATCCGGCTCCGGAGGAGCTCCACCATGTGATTCCAGCGGTCGCGGTGGCCGAAGAATCGCTCGCGCGCGTAATCGACATTGCGGCCGCGCAGGACCATGAACGGCCAGTCGCTCGATTGCATGAGCATCGCTTCGCGGGCGAGCTGCGCGAGGGCTGCTCGACGTCCGGGGCCAGCGTCGCGGAACTTGTCGAGGAACCGGATTGTGTCGGCTTCGATCTCGCCGAGCGACTGCCACATCTCGTCGGTTTCGGCCGCGACCCATGACCGGTCGTCTTTCCGGAAGCCCCATGAGCCGGCGACGAGGTCGACGGGCTGCGGCTCCGGTAATAGCTCGAGCGCGCCGCGTAAGGAGCGCGCGCGCACCTCGGGCGTGCCTCGCAGCGTCCGGTAAAGGTGCTCGAGGAAGACCGGCCCTTCGTACCACCAGTGTCCGAAGAGCTCGGTGTCGTAGGCCGCGACGACGTGGCCTTCCGTTCCGCTTTCACGCTCGTGGTCCTCGAGGGTCCGCGCGATCAGCGCGGCGAAGTTCTCTGCGTCGGCGCGCGCGGCCGCCTCGGCGCGCGCGGGCTCGTACGGCCTCTTCTGCGACACGGGCTTGCGGATCGACGTCACGCGCCAGTTCTTGAAGCCGACCTCGACGTCGTAGTGGAAGAAGTCGCGATACCACTTCCCGGTGGGGTAGCCGCCGGTCGGCGACCAGACGCGGTACGTCACGTCGAGGTTGCGCGCGCACGCGACGACGGAGGAGTCCCGGATGCGACGAGGCGCGAACGTCGATCCGGGCCCCGCGCTGCGGAGCATCGTCGGGCCGTCGACGACGACGTGGCCGACCCCCGCGTCGTCGAGCAGCCCTTCGATCCCGGCGTCGGGCGAGTACGCGCACTCGGGCAGCCACATGCCGGCCGGACGGCGGCCGAACAGGCGGGCGTGCTCGACCGCGCCGAGCTCCACCTGGGCGCGCGCCAGAGCAGGCTCACGCACGAGCGGGAGGTACGGATGCGTCGCCGGCCCGCCGATGACTTCGATCGCGCCGCGCCGCGCCAACGCCTCGAACGCGGTCGCGATGCCGCCGTTCGTCAGAGAGTCCAGCCGGTCGCCTTGCGCGCGCGCGAAGCGCGCGTAGTGCGCCGCGAGGTCGCGGAACTCGTCCCGGAACACCCCTTCGTAGTTCGTCGTCTGGCGCAGCGTGCGCAGCTCGTACTGACCAAGGAACCACTCGAGCTCGCGCAGCATGTGCGCGTCTTCCATCTGGTGCGCGATCATCGGAGACAAGCCGATCGTCATCGCGTCTTCGAACCCATCGCCGGCGAGCGACTCGAGGACGCCGAGCAGCGGCAAGTACGACTCGACCGCCGCTTGATGGAAGAACTCCTCGCCGATCGGCCACACCCCGTTCCGCCTGACGTACGGAAGATGGGTGTGCAGGACGAGCGAGAAGACGCCCACGTGCTATCGGCGCGCGACGGCGATGAGGTCGAGGCTCCGCTCGAGCCGTTGCCCTCGGCTCTCTCCCCGGATGGCGAAATCGGTCGCGCGCACGGATGAGACGGCCGCGCGCAGCCACGCCGGCCACTCGGGAGCAGGCTGTGCGATCAGCCGCTCGGGGAACGGCTTCCGCAGCATCATCTCGAGCAGCCTGATGCGGGCGCCGTGGAAGGTGCCGGCCAGCTCGATAGAACCGAACTGCTGTGCCATCGTCGCGCGCAGCTCGTCGGGTGCGAACTCGAACGTGTGGAACGGGTTGCGCACGCCGTCGGGAGAGAACGTCAGGCGGTTCGGCGTGGACACGATGAGCACGCCGCCGGGCGCGAGGACCCGCGCGCACTCGGCGAGGAACTCCTGTGGGCTGTGCAGGTGCTCGATGACTTGGAGCGAGACGACCGCGTCGAACGACGCGTCGCCGTAGGGGAGCGACACGAGATTCGCTGCGTCGAACCGCGCGCGCGGGTAGCGCGAAGCTGCTCGACGGATCACGGGTTCTTCGAGATCGACGCCGGTCGTTTCCGCCGCGACGGCCGAGAGGCGGTCGGTGCCGTATCCCTCGCCGCACCCGGCGTCGAGCACGCGCGCGCCCCGGACGTGCCGCGCGACGTAGTCGTACGCGACGACGTGGCGCTGGAACCAGTAGTTCTCTTCGCGGATCCCCGGCGCGGTCCGCTCTCCGGTGAGGGGGAGAGGTTCGTTCGCGTCGAAGGAAAGGGGCGTCTCGGGCATCGCGGGCGCAGTGTATCGGCACGTCTCGGGGCGCTCAATCGGCCTCGCGGCTGCTCGTGGTGGCGCAGAGCCGACCCTACAATGACCGCCGTGGCGGCCGCCTGGGATCAGCGTTCATCGAAGGAACAGCGGCGGATGCAGAACGTCCTGCTCCGCCAGACGGTTCTGCAGATGGCACTCGGTCACGTTCCCTACGTGCGGGCGAAGCTGGCCGCGATGGGGATCGAGGCGCGCGAGTTCAAAGGATTGGACGAGCTGCCTTCGCTCCCGCTCACGATGCGACGCGACATCGTCGATCCGGTGCGGAACCCCGAAGGACCGCGCGCGATCATCTTGCGCGGAACGGCGGACGGCGTGAAGCGCTTCAGCGACCGAAGCGTCGTTCGGCGCGTCGCGCTGGCGAGGCTGCTCGGCGGGGAAGAGATCCAAGAGCTTGCGATCGAGGCGGCGACGCGCGCGATCCACGTTCATCTCGCAGCCGGTCCGGGCGGCCGGCTCCCGATCGCGTACACGCGCGACGACCTGGATCTGCTTGCGCGCGCCGGTGGCCGGCTCTCCGCGCTGCTCGGCCTCGAGCGGCACGACCGGCTGCTCAACCTGGTCCCGTTCGGACCGACGCTGGAGTTCTGGGGGATCTTCTACATGGCGCACGGGACGGGGATGAGCGCCGTGCATTTCCGCCGCGAGCGCCAGGACGTACAGCGCGCGTTGGAAGCGTTGGACGACGCGTCCGCAACGGCGGTCGCGCTTCCCGCCGACGAAGCGCCGATGTTCCCCGACCTCGCGCGCCAGGAGAACGTCGACATCTCGAAGCTGCGGATGCTGATCGCCGTCGGCCGTTCATTAACGGCCGACGAGCGAGCGGTGGTGGGGGAAGGGTTGCTCGCCGCCGGCGCGGGCGATGCGCGCATCGCCGCTGCTTACGGCAGCGCCGAAGCGCGCGTCCTTTGGGGCGAGTGCTCGGTGCCGGCCGGTCGTACCGAGACGTTCGGCTTC
>VAYV01000079.1 GCA_005883175.1 Actinomycetota bacterium | reverse complement strand
CTCACGTTCGTCCTGTGGTTCGCGCGGCGCGCGCGCGTCGGTCGCCGTTCGCGGGCGGTCGCCGGGGTGCGCTCACGTTTCGGCGTTCGCGTAAAGACGCGCTCCGTAAAGGTCGGTGTGGCGCGCGCAATGGCGGGTGCGCTCGCGGGAACCGTCCTCGGCGGCCCGGTGTTCGCGGTCCTCGGTGCGATCGCCGGCGGCTCGTCGGAGCCTCTGCTTCGCGCGCGCGCCGCTCGGATGCGCGACCGCCGCGTCACCGAGCAGCTGCCCGACATGATGCGCGCGCTGGCGGCCGCGATCCGCTCCGGTCGGAGCATCCCTCAGGCGCTCGAAGCTGCGCGCGACGAAGCCGTCCCACCGCTTCGGCCGGCGCTCGACATCACTGTGGCTCGTCTATCGGTCGGCGCAACGCTGGACGAAGCGCTCGATGCGTTCGGGTCGGTCGCCGCCACACCGGACGCCGCTATCGTCGTCGAAACCCTGAAGATCGGCCGAGCGGCCGGTGGGAACCTCCCGCTGATCCTCGACGTCGCAGTCGAGTCGCTCGTCGAGCGCGACAGGATCGTCCGCGACCGCGCCGCCACCTCCGCGCAGGCGAAGATGTCGGCGGTCGTCGTCGGCTTGATGCCGCTCGCGTTCTTTGCGATCGTCGGGCCGGGCGCGCGCGATCAGCTCCGCGTGCTCGTCGGAGATCCCATCGGATGGGCGCTGCTCGCAGGTGGGGTCGTGCTCGAGGCGGGCGGCGCGCTCTGGATGCGCGCGCTCCTGCGGCCACGATGACCTCGCTCGTTCACGCCCGGCGCGTGCGCGCGCGCCTGAAGGCTGGCTCGCCGGCCGCGGCTCGGCGCGCGCGTCTCGGGGCGTTGCTGTCTCGCTCGGCGCGCGCCCGCGCGTGGGCGACGGCGAACGCAACGTCCGACCCGGAGCGCCTCTTGCAGCGGTGCGCGTTGTGCGCCGGCCTCGCAGGCGTTCTCCTGGCGTCGTCGACGCACGGTTACCGCGTGCTCGCCGCCGTCCCGTTGGGTCTCGTCGTCGGATGGCGAGCCGGACTCTCATTCGACGCGCGCGCGGATCGCGCCGGGATGATCGACGCGCGTCGGGCGCTGCCGTTCGCGCTCGACCGGCTCTCGACGTGCCTGCTCGCAGGCATGAGCGTCGAGCGCGCGATCCGGGTCATCGCACCGCGCACGACCGGCCGGCTGGGAGAGGCGCTCTCGGACGGGCTCGCCGCGCTCGATATCGGCATGACGCGCGCGCAGGCGTATCGGCGCATCGCCGACCGGGCGGGTATCGAGGAGGTCCGGAGCGTCACGGGCGCGCTCATCCGCGCGGATCGATTCGGGACGTCGCTGGCAGACACGCTGGTCGCCCAAGCGCGCGAGCTTCGCTCGCGCGCCCGCGCCGCGGCCGAAGCCGAAGCGCGAACGGCGCCGGTGAAGCTCATCTTCCCGCTGGTGTTCTGCTTCCTTCCGGCGTTCGTCCTGCTGACGATCGCACCGATCGCGATCTCGGCGATCAGAACGCTGAGCAAGGCGTGAGGGCCGCTCGAACGGCGGAACTCAAACGGGGGGGCGCGCGACGGTCGTGCGTCTGGGACGGGGCGACCCAAGGAGGGTGGTATGACCGAGTCGCTCCGCGCCGGCGTTCGCCGGCTGCTTCGGAAGGTGTCGTTTCTGCTGTGTCCCGGTGAAGGCGGCCAGTCGACGACCGAATACACGCTCGTGATCCTCGTCGCGGCGACGATCGCGTTGCTGCTGCTGAACTGGGCGAAAGGCGGTGCGATCACGAGCTTCTTCCAGACGATCTTCGACAAGGTCGTCGGGATGTTCAGCTAGGGATCGAGAGGAGAGCCGGGGCCAGCGCGGCCCCGGCTTCCGCGTGCCTTGGGAGGATTCGGCATTCGACGAAGCGAACCCAGGCTCGAATCCCCCGATCGGAGGGTCCGTGCGCCGCTTCGTCTTGCTCTGCCTGCTCTTCGCGCTCGTTCCCTCCGTCGGCGGGATCGGGCGCGCCGCCGTGACGAAGGGTCCGATCCAGTACGTCACGGTCGACGACGGCACGAAGATCGCCGTGAGCGTCTACTATCCGGACCGGTTCGACAAGACGAAGAGATACCCCGCCCTGATCACGATCGAAGGATACGGAGGCGCGGGGGATCCGGACGACACCACGTTCGTCGGCGATCCCGACTACGTCGTCGTTGCCATGTCGTTGCGGGGCACGGGCTGCTCGGGCGGACAGCTCAGCCTGTTCAGCGATCGCTCGGCGCGCGATGGCGCGTTCGTGATCGACCACTGGATCCCCAAGCAGTCCTGGTCCAACGGCGACGTCGGCATCTACGGTCACTCGTACGCGGGACTAACGGGGTTCCTCGTTGCAGCGCAACACCCGTCGCACCTCAAGGCGATAGCAGTGTCGGGGCTCATCGACGACTTCTACCGCGCGATCCTCTACCCCGGTGGCGTCCCGAATCCCGGCTTTCCGATCCTCTGGGGCGCGCTGCTGCGTCCCGCGTCGGAGCATGCCGGCAACCTCGGTGGGTTCCAGAACGATCCTCAGTGTCAGCAGAACTACCTCACGCATGAGGGAACCGACGCCTTCAACAGCGAGGCGCTCGTCGCGATCTACTCCGAGATGCAGGCGACACGGGACTCATGGGCGGAGCAGCGGAGCCTCATCAACCACATCGCGGGGATCCGCGCACCGATCCAGCTCGGTCAGCAGTATCAGGACGAGCAGACCGGTCCCCGCGGCGGCCACATCCTGTTCAACCACATCCCCGCGGGCATCCCGAAGAGGATCGTCATCTCAACGGGGCAGCACAACCCCAACGATCCGCAGCGCACGAAGCAAGACTGGATGGACTGCTGGC
>VAYV01000078.1:2468-5444 GCA_005883175.1 Actinomycetota bacterium | reverse complement strand
CACGCGATGCACTCCCGATTCGAACTTCATCCGCGAGTACGCACCCTTGCCCTTGATCTCGAACACGACCTCTTTGAAGCCCCCGACGCCCGGCGTGTTGGCGGACATGACGTCCACCTTCCACTTCTGACGCTCCGCGTACCGCTGATACATGTCGAACAGATCGCGCGCGAACAGCGCAGCTTCGTCGCCGCCCGCCGCCGCGCGTATCTCGACGATAACGTTCTTGTCGTCTTTCGGGTCCTTCGGAACGAGCATCTCCCGTAGGCTCGCTTCCATCTCCGAGAGCTTCTTCTCGAGGTGCGAAATCTCGTCTCGAAGGAAGGATGCGTCTGCGTCTTTGGAGTCCTTAAGCATCTCTCGCGCGGCTTCAACGTCGCCTTCCATGCCGCGGTACGCGCGAAAGCCCTCGACGACCTGGCGAAGGTCCGCGTGCTCCTTGCCGAGCGTTCGCAGCTGCTCGAGGTCCGACGAGACGGCAGGGTCCGACAGGCGCCGCTCGAGCTCGTCGTAGCGTGCCTCAACCTCGTTCAGTCGTTGGGAAAGTCGTTCTTCGAGCATGCAAACCTCACCCGTGGGTCGGAAGTCTAGGCCTGAACGGCCGGTGCGCGCGCGCCGCTACGGTTCAGCGGTCGGCTCGTCCTCGCGCAGAGAATCGCCGGCGATCACCGGCGAGGGCAACGGCGCTACGCGCGTGCGCTCTGCGGTGGGCAGCACGGCTTCGAACGAGCGGATCGCAACTTCGATCTGATCTGTTTCCGGCTGCCGCGTCGTGATCTTCTGCAGCCACAGACCGGGCGCCATCAGCGCGCGCACGAACGGGTTGTCCGTTCGAGCGGCCCCGAGCCGCAGTCCTTCGTAGGAGATGCCGGCGATCACGAAGATGCCTCCCAGCCGCTCGAGGATCTGAAGCCAGATCGCCGGCCGGCCGAAGAACGTGAAGACGATGATGGTGAGCAGCATCGTCATGATCAAGAAGTTCGTGCCGCAGCGAACGTGCAGCGTCGAGTACTTGTCGACCGACTGCGGGTTCAGCACGGGTTCGTTCGCTTCGTACGCGGCTATCGTCTTGTGCTCCGCACCGTGGTATTGGAAGACACGCCGGATCTCTTTGATCATCGAGATCAGCAGCAGATACCCGATGAAGATCCCCATCCGGATCAAGCCTTCGTACACGTTCTGCAAGATCGAATGTCCCGCCGTCGCACGTTTGGTGTGCCCGAACAGGTTCGACAACAGGTTCGGGAACAGGATGAAGATCACGAAGAACACCAGCAGGGCGAAGGCGATCGTCCCGCCCATCTGCTTCGAGGAGAGCTTCGTCTCCTCGTCGAGGGACTGGTTCGCCGAGATCATCATCGCGCGCATCCCGATCGACAGGGCTTCGCCCATCGCCGCAACGCCGCGGAAGAGCGGCTTGCGAAACAGGGGGTACTTGGTCGCGAGCGAACGGACCGGATGCTGCTCGATATAGATCTCTTTGGTCGGACGGCGGACGGCGACCGCCCAGCGGTCGCGTCCGCGCATCATCACGCCCTCGAGGAGCGCTTGGCCGCCGTAGTAATGCGGCGATTCTTTGGCGGCCACGGTGTGGATGCTAGGCCTGGGCCGGCTTCTTCCCGTACCGGCGCTGGAACCGCTCGACGCGTCCGCCGGTGTCGACCAGCTTCTGCTTGCCCGTGTAGAACGGGTGGCACTGCGAGCACAGCTCGACGTGGAGCTCGGACTTCGTCGAGCGCGTCTCGAACGTGTTCCCGCACGAGCAGCGAACGACTGCCTTTACGTACGCGGGATGGATCTCGGGCTTCATCGGTTTTTCCTCTCAGTCCACGTTCTTCATCTTGGCGATCTCGCGCAGGAACTGCTCGTTGGTCTGCGACTGGGTGAGCTTGTCCCGTAGCAGCTCCATCGCCTGTCCCGGCGCGAGGGCGTGTAGCAACCTACGCCAACGCCAGACCAGCACCAATTCTTCCTTGTCGTAGAGCAGCTCTTCCTTTCGGGTGCTCGACGCTTCGATGTCGATCGCCGGGAATATGCGCTTCTCGGAGAGCTGCCGGTCCAGGCGGATCTCCGAGTTCCCGGTGCCCTTGAACTCCTCGAAGATGACCTCATCCATCCGGGACCCGGTCTCGACCAGGGCGGATGCGATGATCGTCAGCGAGCCGCCTTCCTCGATGTTCCGAGCGGCCCCGAAGAACCGCTTCGGCGGGTACAGAGCCGTCGAGTCCACACCGCCGGATAGGATGCGTCCGGAGGCCGGAGCCGAGAGGTTGTAGGCGCGCGCCAGACGCGTGACCGAGTCCAGCAGGATGGCCACGTCTTGCTTCGCCTCCACGAGGCGCTTCGCGCGCTCCAGCACCAGCTCGGCGACCTGGGTGTGATTCTCGGCAGGCTGGTCGAAGGTCGAGTAGACGACTTCGGCCGCCTTGACCGTGCGTTGCCAGTCCGTAACCTCCTCCGGCCGCTCATCCACCAGGAGGACGATCAGATGCACGCCCTTGGTGTTCGCGAGGATCCCGTTCGCGATCTGCTTCAGGATCGTCGTCTTTCCGGCCTTCGGAGGCGACACGATCAGCCCTCGCTGGCCCTTCCCGAGCGGCGCGATGATGTCGATCACTCGCTCGGTGAGCGCTTGCGGTCCCCACTCGAGACGGAACCGTTCGTCGGGGAACAGCGGAGTGAGGTTCTTGAACTCCGGACGCAGTCGCGCCTCATCCGGCGTCAGGTCTGCAACCGTCTCGACGCGAAGGAGCGCGTAGTACTTCTCGCTCGTGCCTTCCTTCGGCGCGCGCACGTAGCCGGTGACCTCGTCTCCGCGACGAAGCGCGAAGCGACGGATCTGCGACAGCGAAACATAGACATCTCGCGGCCCGGGCAAGTAGCCCGAGGTTCGGAGGAAGCCGTAGCCCTCGGGTAGGACGTCCAGGATGCCGGTCTGAAGCTCGCCTTCCAGCGCTGCCTCTTCGGCCGACAGCT
>VAYV01000078.1:0-2385 GCA_005883175.1 Actinomycetota bacterium | reverse complement strand
TGCTGCTGGTAGTGAGGAGGCCGCGGCTGGTGCGGCTGCTGCTGCGGTTGGGATTGCGGTTGGGTCTGCGGCTGTGATTGCGGCTGTGCGACCGGAGCCGGGGTGGCCGCGTCGGTGACCGGCGTCGCGGCTGCGACCGGCACCGACGCTTGCGGCGCATCGGCACGGGGCGCCGCGTCCCCGTTCGAAGCCGGCGTCGAAGCAGCCGGCCGCTCTTTCGCAGGCGCGCGCCCTCCGCCGTTGGAGCGATCCACGATCGCTCCGATGAGGTCGGCTTTGCGGAGGCCTTTCGTGCCGGTCATGCCCATCGACTCGGCGATCTGCTGGAGCTCCGCCAGCACTTTTCCTTGCAGTTCTTCTTTGGTTGCCACTGTTACTCCTATCCCGGCGCGCCGCCTATCAGGCGAGCGCGCGTTGGTATGCTTCCCAGTCGTCCAGGAAGCGCTTGAGGCCTATGTCGGTCAGCGGGTGCTTCACGAGCGCCTTGAAGACGGAGTGCGGAAGTGTCGCCACGTCGGCGCCTGCCTTGGCGGAATCCACGACGTGCTGCGGCGAACGGAGGCTCGCCGCGAGGACGTACGTGGTGTACCCCTGCACTCGATAGATCTCCACGATCTCGTTGAGCAGATCGATGCCGTCGTTCCCTATGTCGTCAACGCGTCCGAGGAACGGGCTGATGTAGGTGGCGCCTGCCTCTGCCGCAAGGATCGCCTGCGCCGGCGAGAAGCATAGCGTCATATTGGTCTTGATCCCGCGCTTCGCGAGCTCGGTGACCGCTGCGTAGCCCTCCGAGGTTACCGGGGCCTTCACGACGATATTCGGCGCGATCTCGGCGAGCTTGAGCCCTTCGGCGATCATCCCATCCCGCTCGGTCGAGATCACCTCGCCACATACGGGCCCGTCGACCTCGGCTGCTATCTCTTTCAAACGCTGCTCGAACGGCACGCCTTCCTTGCCCGCAAGCGTCGGGTTCGTCGTCACACCGGCGAGGACGCCCCACGCGTTGATCTCGCGTATCTCGTCGATGTTCGCCGTGTCGAGCCAAAGCTTCATCTGGATCCCCCTCGGATGGCCCTCACCTTGCGCTGCGGCCGGCCTTTCCCGGCTTCGACGGCGCTGTCGATCACATGCTCGATGACTTGGCCGATGCACGCATCGAGGTTGTAGTTCGAGATGATCGGAACGCCGTGCTGCAAGGCGAGCGACTTGATGTACTTCTGGATCTTACGGATCTCGGAGAAGTGAGCAAGGTATCGCTCGACCGGCCGCGACCTGGTCTCGTGCGCGCGCACGTAGAAATGGCTCCGATGCAGCGCCTCATCGTCCACCTGTACGACGATCCAGACGATGACGGCTTTCTTCGCGAACGCGTCCGGCGTGATGAACCCCGGCACGATGTGCGCGCCTTCGATGATCACGTCGGTGCCCTCGTTCACCGCGCGCTCGATCAAGGCATTCACGCCGACGGATACCGCCGACACTTGGTCGCGGAAGCCCACGAGCACCGCATCGTCGGCTCGCGTGCTCTTCACTTTCACGACCTCGCCGGTGTCGAAAGACGACGTGTACAGCGTCGGCATGAACTCCTTCGAGAAGGTTCCTTTCATCACTTCGCGGATCGCGTCGGTCGAGATGACTCGCACGATCCCGAGACGCGCCGCCAGCTGCGTCGCGACCGTCGACTTCCCGACCCCCGTGCCGCCGCCGATCAAGATGATCATCGGGATGTCGAGGTTGCCGACCGATATCCACTTCTCGTACGAGGCCGCGTAGCGGTCCCCCGCTTCCGCACGGATCACGTCGATCGTCAGCCGACGCAGCTCGCCGATGTCTACCGACGAGCGGCCGGTCGCCGTGAGGCGGTCTTCGATCTCTTGCGCGACGCGGTATGCGCGCGCAGGCGAAAGGCCGGACGCGATGACGGTATTCGCCGTGAGCCCCTTCGAATACGGGAGCCCATGGTCGCCGTCGCGGACGATGATCCCGCGTGCCGGCTTCGGACTTCGGTCCTTCATGGTTTCATCCGCATGTTTGCTCGTGTTCTCGCACTTCCGATCACCGCGTCGAACGCGGCCGCAAGATCGCCCTCGACGGCCACCGGGATGTTGTCGAGGAAGACGACGGTTGCTCCCGCCGAGACGGCTGCGCGCGCCGCCACGTCGACGGCCGCCGCCTTCAGCTCGGTCAGTAGCACTTCGTATCTTCCCCCTGCATCAGCCAGTTCTTGAGAGAGTCGGCTCCGATCCGCGAGCCGGTGGGTGATGCCGACGACTTCTGCGCCGTGCGCCTCTTCGAGATGGGTCCGCATCGACCGACCTGCCGTTTCGGGAGCCGTCGTGGCGACGAACACTGATCTTCCCGCGACGGATCCGACGGGAGCCGGTC
>VAYV01000077.1 GCA_005883175.1 Actinomycetota bacterium | reverse complement strand
CCCCGCCACCCAGCGACAGGCCTCGGCTTCCAGGCCGGTCCGTGCCAACAGCTCGCCCGGCCCGACGACGATCCGGTTCGCCGGCGCGTCGATCTCGAGCACGAACGTCCGAGCAGAGCCCGTGTTCATACCGAGCCCGCGCCGCTGCCCCACCGTGAACCGGTGGACCCCCGCGTGCTCGCCGAGAACGGCGCCGTCGGTGCCGACGATCTCACCGGCCGGGATCGGGCCGAGCACGCGCTCGACGAACGCTCCGGCGTTGCCGTCGGGGACGAAGCAGATCTCGTACGAGTCCGGCTTGTCCGCCGTGCGGAGCCCGAGCTCGTGCGCGAGCGCGCGCGTCGCGTCCTTCGACTGCGCGCCCACCGGGAAGCGCGCGCGCGCCAGCTCCTCCTGGCCGAGCCGCGCGAGCACGTAGGACTGGTCCTTCTTCTGATCGCCGCCTCGGTAGAGGTGCCAGCCGTCGGCTTCGTGCGTCGCGCGCGCGTAATGGCCCGTCGCGAGAGCATCGAAGCCCAGCGCGCGCGACCGTTCGCGGAGCGCGCCGAACTTGACGGTCTCGTTGCAACGAACGCACGGGTTCGGCGTGCGGCCGCGCGCGTACTCGCCGACGAAGTCCTCGACGACGCCGTGCGCGAACGCGTCCTTGAGGTTCCACACGTAGAACGGGATGTCGAGCACTTGCGCGACCCGCCGTGCGTCGTCCGCGTCGGCGACCCCGCAGCAGCCGTGCACGCGTCCGTCCACCGCCGGCGTCTGCTCGGTCAGGCGCAGATGAACGCCGGTCACGTCGTGACCATCGCGGACGAGCATCGCGGCCGCGACGCTTGAATCAACGCCTCCCGACATCGCAGCGAGGATCTTCATCGGCGCAGCCTCTTGACGCCGGCGGCGATCTCGTCGACGGCCGTTTCGACGTCCGCCTCCGTCGTGTCGCGGCCGAGCGTCAGGCGCAAGGCACCGAGCGCGCGCTCCTTCGGAACGCCCATCGCGGTGAGGACGTGGCTCGCCTCGGCGGCGCCGCTCTGGCACGCCGACCCGCTCGAGGCGGCGATCCCGGCCGCGTCCAGCAGCAGCAGGAGCGGCTCCGACTCGATCCCCGCGATGCAAACGTTGACGTTGTTCGGCAAGCGCTCGGCGCGCGCGCCGTTCACCGTCACCCCCGGGAAGCGCCGGAGCAGAGCGTCCTGCAAGCGGTCACGGAGCGCGCGCACACGGGGAACCAGCTGCTCGCGCGCGGCGATCGTCGACTGCACCGCAGCGCCGAACCCCACGATGCCGGCGACGTTGTACGTCCCCGAGCGCAGCCCGCGCTCCTGGCCGCCGCCGTGCACGAGCGGCTCGACGCCGACGCCGCGCCGAACGACGAGCGCGCCGACGCCCTTGGGCCCGCCGACCTTGTGCGCTGCGAGCGCGATCAGATCGGCATCGGCCGAGTCCAGCGCGAGCCACGGCAGCGCCTGCACCGCATCGGTATGGAAGCGCGCGCCGGCTGCGCGCGCGATCTCGGCACAACGCCCGACCGGCTGGATCGTGCCGACCTCGTTGTTGGCGTACATCACGCTCACGACTGCCGTCTTCCGGTCGACGGCGCCGGCCAGCGCGTCTACGTCGAGCACGCCGCCGGTATCGACCGGAACCTCGGTCACCCGGAAGCCGTTCTTGCCCAGCCAGCGCGCGGTGTCGAGCACTGCATGGTGCTCGATCGCGCTCACGACGATCCCGTCGCGACCCTCGTTGCGCGCGCGAACGGCCACGCCCTGAAGGGCGATGTTGTCCGCTTCCGTGCCGCCCGACGTGAACACGACCTCGTCGGGGCGCGCGCCGACGGCCGCGGCGACGATCTCGCGCGCTTCTTCGACGGCCTTGCGCGCCTCGCGCGCGGCCGCGTAGACGGACGACGCATTCGCGAACCGGTCGTCGAGGTATGGCGCCATCGCCGCGCGCGCCTCCGGCCACAACGGCGAAGTGGCGGCGTAGTCGAGGTAGATGGTGGTCCGGGGCTGCATCGGGTTTCAGCCTAGCATCGCCCGGCGGGGCTTCTCGTCGCTATCCGATGCGCGCGCCGGTCGGGATCGCGTTGATATCGGTCGACGTCGCGGTCAGCATCATCGAGCTCGTATATCCCATGAGCGTGGTGAAATTCCACGAGACAAGCCGGTGCTTCGTCCCGTCGGCGACGACCCAGGGCGTTCCCCCATCGGTCGCCTTGATGACGGTCCCGTCTCGAACGGGAACGGCCGTCCCGAGGAGGAGCACGAGGTCTCCCGGCTTGGTCGGAACGACCTCGGTCGAGCGGTAGAGAGACGCCTGGGCCAGGGCCGAGATCGGCCGCAGCTTTCCGGAATCAACAACATAGTTCTTGCCGTTGACCGCGCTCTTGACGAGCGTCCCGTTGGGATGCTGGTTGACGTCGGTGACGTCGTCACCTTGCGGAAGGGCATCGATGTAGATCTGGGCCACGGCGATCGATGCTGCCGCCTTGTATCCGAGCGACGTGAACGTGTCGGTGGGGCTCGTGCTGAACTTGTGGACCGCGCCGTCGCTCCAGATGTAATGGGTCGTGCCGCCGGGACCGGTGAGAAGTGTCCCGTTGCGCAAGCCGAGCGCCTGTCCGGTCGTGTAGCGCGCGCGCTCCTTCGGACCGGTCTGCACGGCGGGCAACGTCCCGAAGTTCGAGGCGTACGCGATCGGATCGACCGAACGCGCGGCTCCGCCGTCGATCACGTACTTCCCGGTGGCGTCTTGCAACAGCGTTCCGTCCGGGTGGGTCGTGACGATGTTGAGGGTTCCCGAAGCGCCCGTCGCGACGTGGCCGGTCGAGTCGCGCGCGTCGAGCTTCCACGTGTACAGCCCGTTGGGAGCGAGCGGACCCGCCACGGTCGCCGCCGCCCAGTACTGCTTAACGGCCGAGCCGGTGCCGGTGAACGTCCGCTGAACGACCCCCTTTGGGTCGACGAACGACAGGGTCCAATTCACCGTTCCGCTGAACCCGGCGGTGAAGCGGATCATCTCGTTCTTCGTGTCGCCGTCGGGCCGCAGGTTCACGCTATCGAGCATCGGCGTATAGATCTTCGGACGGCCCATCGAATTGACCTTGTTCCGGATCCACGTCATGTCGCGGTACACGTACGCGCCGGGGCAGGTCGTATACGACGCGTCGCGATGGCCTGCGATCCGGTTGAATTTGACGAACGTCCCGGCGGCGTGGTGGTCGTTCCCTGGGCCGGTCTTCATCGTCACGATGCCGATCGGCGGGATGTGCGCGATGTCGAGCCGCCAGACGAGCAGCTGCGTCAGCGCCGTCAGCATCGCGCTCGACGGACGCGCGGTGGCGTAGTTGCCCAACAGCGCGACGCCGACCGACTCGTAGTTGTACCCG
>VAYV01000076.1 GCA_005883175.1 Actinomycetota bacterium | reverse complement strand
GATCTTGGTTGTTGAGCACCAGGAAGATCAGGCGCGGGTCGGGCCACTCCTTCCAGTAGCGCGCAACCGTCAGCATCTCGTTCATCCCGTTCATCTGGAACGCACCGTCGCCGACGAGCGCGATCGGCACGCGCTCCGGATACGCGAACTTCGCCGCGATGACGTACGGCACGCCGGGACCCATCGTCGCGAGCGTTCCAGACAGCGAGCACATCATGCCGCGGCGGATCTTGATGTCGCGCGCGAACCAGTTGGCCGCCGACCCCGAGTCGGCCGCCAGGATCGCATTCTCGGGCAGCCGCTTCGACAACTCCCAGAACACACGCTGCGGGTTCACCGGATCGGCGTCGTTCATCGCGCGCGCGTGGACGATCTCCCACCACCGCGTCACCTCTTCGGTGATCTTCTGCTGCCAGCTGCGGTCCTCCTTCCGCCTCAGCATCGGGAGGAGCGCGCGCAACGTCTCCGCGCTGTCACCCACGAGCAGGCTGTCCATCGGGTACCGGATGCCGATCATCGTTCCGTCGAGGTCGACCTGCACCGCGCGGGCCTGGCCCCACTCCGGCATGAACTGGCTGTACGGGAAGCTGGACCCCACCATGAGCAGCGTGTCGCAGTCCATCATCATGTCGTAGCTGGGTTTCGTTCCGAGCAGCCCGATCGATCCGGTGACGAACGGCACGTCGTCGGGTACCGCGTCTTTCCCAAGCAACGCCTTGGCGATGCCCGCGCCGAGCACGTCGGCGACCTCTAGCACCTCGTCGGTGGCGTGCTTGGCGCCTTGCCCGACGAGCATCGCGACTTTCTTCCCTTCGTTCAGGACGTCCGCCGCCGCGAGCAGATCGTGCTCTGCCGGCAGCACGCGGGGCTCGCTGTATCCCACGGTTCCGGGAACCATCTTGAACTTGTGCGGCGGCTCCTCTTCCGCCGGCAGCTCTTGGATGTCGGTCGGGATGATCACGCACGTGACGGTTCGCATCGCGCGCGCGATGCGCATCGCGCGATCGATGAGATTCGGGAACTGTTGCGGCGAGGCGGCCATCTGCACGTACTCGTGCGCGACGTCTTTGAACAAGCTGACGAGGTCGACCTCTTGCTGGTAGTTCCCGCCGAGGGCGCTCGTCGGCTGCTGGCCCACGATCGCGACCACGGGCTGATGGTCGAGCTTCGCATCGTAGAGACCGTTCAGAAGGTGGATCGCGCCGGGTCCCGACGTCGCCAGGCACACGCCCACCTCGCCGGTCCACTTCGCGTGACCGGTCGCCATGAACGCCGCCATCTCTTCGTGGCGGACCTGGATGAACCGCGGATCGTTGTTCGCGCGCTCGAGCGCGCCGAGGATGCCGTTGATGCCGTCTCCGGGGTAACCGAAGATCCGGCGAACCCCCCACTCCCGGAGACGGTCGACGATCAGATCGCTGACGGACATGCCCATGGGAAGCCTCCTCCTTGGGCGCACAGATGCTTTTTCAATCCCTCAATGCCCAGTGGTGGAAAGCGCGAAACGATTCGGGGTTATGCGCAGGTTAGGCGTGGAAGAGCTTGCCGGAGAGCTTCTTCACCACGAAGAGCTCGAGCCCGGAGGGGAACGCGACGCCGACGTCGACGTACGTTGCGCGCACCTGCGCGCGGCCCCGCGCCAAGATGACCACGTCTTCCTGCACGGTGATCGCGGCGCCGGACGCGGTGAGGTTCGCTACGACACGGCACGCGGTCACGACGCCCTTCACGGCAAGCGCGCGTTTCTTGACCGAGACCGATCGGATCGTGGCCGAGAGCCCCTGCAGCTTGAGCTGCTCGGCGAGGACCGGCCGTACGGCGGCGGTGGCGCACGAGATGACGCGCCGAACTTTCAGTGCCGCGACCGCTTTGGTTGCATCAGCCGTCGTGCGCGAGAACACGACCTCGCTGGCGATCGTCTGCGCACCTTGGCCGAACACGTCGCCGAATACGTCTGCCGAGACCGATCTCGCGGGGTCGGGAGCGCCGATGCAGGCTGCAAGCTTCTTGTCCTCGCGGTCGGATACGGGATCCGAGCGATGCCGCGACGCCCGCCACCCTGCAGGCAGGTCGGCCTGCGTCAGAAGGAGCAAGCGCGCTCGGCCGGCGTCGTTCGTCGGCGAGACGGATGCCTTCGGCGAGCCGCCACTGCACGCGACGAGGATGGCCGCGAGCCCGAGCGCCGACAGCCGCAGGAAAGGCTTCATCGCCGGTCAGTCTAGAGGGCGCACCCCTATACTTCGCGCCCATGACGACGGTGCACGCCGTGTTCGGCGTCGTTTCGGCAGCCGCCGTCGCGCTCGTCGTCTTGTGGGCGCTCGCCGCCAGGCTCCGGCACCACGCGCCGGGCGCGTGGTTCGAGCGGGCCGCGCTCGGCGCCGCAGGGCTGCTCGGACTGCAAGTCTTCTTTGGCCTCATCCTCCTGGCCGCGGGTCACCGCCGAAGCGCCCTGCACTACGTGTACGGGATCGCAGCCCTCATCGTGATCGTCGCGGGGACGGCGCTGACGCGCGCGCTCGAGCGCGACCGCTGGGTCGTCCTCGCGTGGGCGGCGTTCATCGCAGGGCTGCTCGTCCTGCGCGCGTTGATGACCGGCTATCACAAGGCCTGACGATGGCGCGGACGTTCTACGAAGACGTCTCCGACGCGCTGGCGAGCTTCCTTCCGCCCGGCCTGCGCGGGTACGGCTCCACGATCTCGGGGCGTAACCTCAAGATCTGGTTCGGCGACGACCCGCACGAGCACTACGAGGTGCAGGCGCTCGGCCGAAGCAAGCTCGAGATCGGGTTCCACGCCGAGTACCCGACCGAAGCGCGGAACGAATCGGTCATCGAAGTGTTGCGCGCGCGCCAGAAGACGTGGCGGCGCGCGCTCGGCGCAGACGCGGAGACCGGACGGTTCCTGGGCCGCAAAGACTGGCGGCGTTTGTCGGAGGTCTGGGAAGGCCCGGGGCTCGACACGGACGAAGCCGCGGTCGAGGCGGCCGAGCGCCTGGCGCGCTACATCACGACGCTCGAGAAGATCCGCGGTGCGACGTAGGGGTCAGACCGTCTCTGCGTGGACCGCGTCGGCCGGGACCTCATCGCGCTTCTGGAACGGCAGCATCGCTTCGGCGTTCAGCGCGGCGATCCCGAGAGCGGCGATGTCGATCGCCGACCGATAGATCGCGTAGCGCGGAACCCAACGCGGCCGGAACTTCTTGTTGAACTTCCGCAGCGTGTCGATCTGGATGTACGAGGGCAGCTTCTTGATGATCCACGCCGCCAACGCTTCGACCTTCCCGATCTCGGCGTCCTTCTCGAGCATGTTCCGGAACGCCGCGAAGTTCAGAGAGACTTCGGCGACGCCGTGCGCGCGCCCCCACTCCACGATGTCGACGATCATGCGCTCGTTGACACCGCCGGGCACCCCCGTGTCACGGCGCATCGCGTCGAGGGACAAGCCGCCGCCGGCTTTGCACGGCACGTACCGCTGGAACGCGATCGGGGCCCCTTC
>VAYV01000075.1 GCA_005883175.1 Actinomycetota bacterium | reverse complement strand
TGCTGAGCCGGCACGACCCATCGGATCCCCGCGTGACCCGGTACCGTCACAACGAGGAGTCGTTCCTTCCCGGAGACATCCATCGACAACAGATCCGGAACGAGCGTTGGGTTGATGTCGGTAGGAATCCCCCCCACGCCGTCGCGCGACTCAGCGTCCAGCAACAGGACGGGGTCGCCGGCTTCCTTCGCCGCGTCGATGAACGATCCGGTCGTGCCCGCAGAACGATCGCCGGCGAGGACCACGACGATGGACCCGCGCGCGCGCTTGGCATCGTCGATCCATGCGGCCAGCTCGGCGGCAACCTCTGCGCGCCGCGCGGCTTCCGCCGCGCGGCGTTGTGCAAAGGTCGGCTCGGGCCCGGGCGTCGGAACGGCGACCGGAGCGTTTTCCTCAGTGCCCTCGGGCACCTCGCCGGCGGAGGAGGCGGGCTTCCGGCGGCGCACCGTCCGGCGCACCTTCATGATGAGCCGCCACCCTTTGCTGCGTTCCATAGCGCGCAACCGGGCCCGCGTCTGCTCGACCGAAGCGGTCAGCCTCTCGTTGGCGGCGCGCAGGCGATCGGCGATGTTCTGTGCCGCTGCTAGCTCACGTTCGAGCTGCCGGACTCGGCCGCGGAGGGTTCCGACCTCGCGGTAGAGCTCGTGCGCCTCTTCGCGCAGCCGCGGCCAGTACCGCGACACGTCGCCGGGACGATCTCGCTTCGCCATCGCGGCGAGCGTATCAATGCGGGCCACAAGGCGGAGCCCGAGCCCCTCCTTTACGCTACGCGCATGGCATCGAAGCGTGCGCTCATCGTCGTTCACTCCTATTTCGTGCGCGACACCAGACCGAGGCGGCTCGCGGCCGCGCTGACGGACGCGGGCTGGACCGTAGACGTGGTGTGCGCGCGCGACGAGGGCGAACCGCGCGCGCAAACGGTGAACGGTGTGCGGATACACCGCCTGCCCGCGCGCCGGCGGCGAGGCGGCAAGGGTCGCTACGCGTTCGAGTACATCTCGTTCACCCTCATGGCGTTGGCGAAGGTGACGGGGCTATGGCTCCGACGCCGACACCGCGCGATCTACGTGCTCGGGATCCCGAACTTCCTCGTGTTCTCCGCCCTCGTGCCGCGCCTCGGCGGCTCTCGCGTCCTGCTCGATATGCGCGATCCATTGCCCGAGTTCTTCGAAGCCAAGTACCGCTTGAGCGAAGCCCATCCGCTGGTGCGAGGGCTGCTCGCAGAAGAACGGATCAGCGCGCGCTTCGCGGCGCAGGTGGTCACCGTTCACCACACGATGGCGACGCTCTACGAACGGAGCGTTCCCGCCGCGAAGATCGGCGTCGTGATGAACGCGCCGGATCCTCGCGTGTTCGCCGTCGAGGGCAACGCGCAGCGCGATCGGTCAGACCGCACGATGCTGTATGCGGGTACCGTCGCGAGCCGGTACGGAGTCGATCTCGCCCTGCGCGCGCTGGCCCTGCTTCGCAACGAGATCCCGGCGCTCCGGCTCCGCGTCGTGGGCGACGGCGACCTCGTCCCGGAGTTGCGCGCCGTCGCGCGCGCCGAGCACCTCGAGGATCGCGTCTCGTTCGACGGTCCCGTTCCTCTGGAGGCGATCCCGCGCATCGTGCAGGCGGCGTGGATCGGGGTACAACCCAACCGTGACGACCCGCTGATGCGCTACAGCCTGTCGACGAAGGTGCTCGAGTGGTGTCTCCTCGGGCTTCCGGTCGTCGCAGGCGAGACGCGGCCACTGCTCGAGCTGTTCACGAAGGATGAGCTCTTCTTCCACGCACCCGAAGACCTCGACGCGATGTGCGATCGCATCCGCGAGGCGAATGGCGACCCCGTCGCGCTGGGCGAACGCGTTGAACGCGCCCGCACAGCCGCAGGTCGGATCAGCTTTGCGACGGAAGCAGCGGCCCTCCTGCGCCTCGTCGCAGGCGACCCCGGCCACTAGTAATCTGAGGGGCCGATGAGCTCAGAACCCAAAAAGAAGCCGGTCACACGCCTGCGCGCGCGCGCGACCGAGGCCCCACGCGCGCTTGACTTCGACACGCTGCTTGTCGAGAACGCACGCAAGATCGTCGGGTTCCGCGAGTACATCAAGGAGATGTGGCACCGGCGCGGGCTGGTGCGGGTGCTGGCCGGCCGGCAGCTCAAGAGCCAGTACGAGCTGAACGTCGTCGGCTTCGCGTGGTGGCTGGCCGAGCCGCTTTCATTGGCGGCCGTGTACTACGTGCTGGTCGCCGTTCTCACGAAACGCCAGGACCACATCTACATCCTCGTTGTGCTGATCTCGCTGCTCTCTTTCAAGTGGTTCCAGCAATCGGTGATCCAGTCGATGAACACCGTGCGCGGGAACGCGAGCTTGGTCACCGACATCTACTTCCCTCGTGCACTCTTGCCGATCACCGAGACGATGATCGGGCTCGCCCATTTCGGCGTCGGCCTTTGCATCGTCCCTATCTTCATGCTGTTCCTCGGCGTCGGCCCGACCCCGAACCTGATCTGGCTGCCGCTGATCGTCGCGGTGCAGCTGATCTTCAACCTCGGCGCTTCCTACCCGATGGCCGTGTGGGGCCTCCGCTACCGGAACCTGCCCAACCTCATGGGGAACATCATCCGCTTGTGGTTCTATCTGTCACCGGCGCTGTACGAGCTCACCCGTTTCTCGAATGGAACGGTGAAGTTCATCATGGAGCTGAACCCGTTAACCGGGCTGTTCGAGTCCTACCGCCGCATCTTCAGGCTCGCCGGGTTCACGCCGACCAAGCTGTGCCCGAAATGCCCGTCGATCCCGCACTACTACGCCGGCGCGCCGCACCCGTCGCTGATCTGGACCTTTATCCTCGGCTGTTTCATGCTCCTCATCGGCGCGTGGTATTTCACTCGCAGGGAAACCCAGTTCGGGAAAGAGATATGAGCGCGCGCTATCCGGCGATCCGAGCCAAAGAACTCGGCATCAAGTTCTACCTTCGCGGCGCGGAGAACCCGACGGTGCACTCCGGGATGGTTCGCTTCCTGAAGCGCAAGCCGGCTCGGCGGGAGTTCTGGGCCGTTCGAAATATCACGGTCGACATCCCGCAGGGCCAGGTGTTCGGCATCATCGGCGCGAACGGTTCGGGCAAGTCAACCTTGTTGCGCGCGCTCGCACGCATCTACTTCCCGGATGAAGGGGAGCTCGAGATCCGGGGCAAGATCTCCTCGCTGATCACGCTCGGTGCGGGCTTCCGCCAAGAGCTGAGCGGCATGGACAATATCTATTACAACGGCATCATCCTGGGGCTGACCAAGCAAGAGATCGAACGGAAACGTCAGCAGATCATCGACTTCGCCGACCTCGGTCAGTTCATCAACGAGCCCGTAAGGACGTATTCGAGCGGCATGCGCGCGCGCCTCGGATTCTCGGTCGCCGTCCACGTCGATCCGGAGATCCTGGTCGTCGACGAGGTGCTCGTCGTCG
>VAYV01000074.1 GCA_005883175.1 Actinomycetota bacterium | reverse complement strand
TGGATCGCTTGCAGTCGCCGATATGCGTCTGCCGTGGGCATCGAGGCGGCTTCCTCCATGCGCGCGGCGCGCGCGCACACTCGCTTGACGGTGTCGGCCCGCTTCCGCTCGATACCCAAGGGGTGGTACACCCAGTAAGGCAGCTCGGCCAGCACATGCGGCGCCGGCGGCACGAGCAGGTCACGTGGGCCCGGCGCGGCGCTCGCGCTGGCGGCCGCACCCGCCCTCGTCGGCGCGCTCGACGACCCGTCGGTGTTCGAGCCGAAGCACCCGGTGCTGCGGGATCCGTGGCGGCGGATGCGGGGTCTTCGGCTCGGCCGGACCGGCGCCGTCGTCGAGGCCATGGTCCCGAGCGTCATCGAGCAGAAGGTCACGGGCCGTG
>VAYV01000073.1 GCA_005883175.1 Actinomycetota bacterium | reverse complement strand
GTACCGCGGCCAGCGCGCGCGCGCGATCCGGCTGATCGAGGCCTGCCCGACACCGCCGCGCTTCGGGCCGCGGGTCAAGCTGCGCGACATCGCGCGCATGTAGCTACGCTGGCGTCCATGTCGGACGCCTTCTACGTCGCCGACGGGGACTCGTTCGTATCCACGGAGTGGACGCGGGGCCCCTGGGATGCGCGCGCGCAACACGCGGGACCGCCGGCTGCGCTGGTCGGCCGCGCGTTCGAGCGGCTGGACCCATCGGGGTTCCAGGTCGCCCGCCTCACGATGGAGGTCCTGAAGCCGATCCCCATCGCGCGGCTGCACATCGACGCGCAGCCGGTGCGGACCGGACGCCGCGTGCAGTACGCGACGGCGACGGTGACGTCGGACGGCGTAGAGATCGCGCGCGCGTCGGCCTGGCGCATCCGAACGAGCGATGAGCCGACGCCGGCCACACCCGTGGAAGCTCCGCCGTTCGCCGGCCCGAGCGATTCGCTCGAGCTCCCGCCCGTGCCCGTCGAGGCGCCGGAGAGCTACTTCGGCGCGATGGAGTGGCGCTATGCGCGCGGCACCTTCACCGAGCCGGGGCCCGCGTCGGTATGGATGCGGATGCGCATGCCGCTCCTCGAAGGCGAGCCGATCGCGCCGCTGTCGCGCGTGTTGAGCGCCGCAGACTCGGGGAACGGGATCAGCGCAGAGCTTGACTTCAGGACGGACCTGTTCATCAACACGGATCTCACCGTTCACCTCTTCCGCATGCCGGAGGGGGAGTGGGTCTGCATCGACGCCCAGACACGCCAGGACGCGAACGGGATCGGCGTCGCGCAGAGCATCATCTGGGACGAGCAGCATCGCATCGGCGCCGGTGCGCAAGCCCTCCTTATCGGTTCGCGCTGAGCCGTCTTTGTCGGCGCGCGCACTGCGAGCGTAGGCTCCGACGCCGGAGAGGGGAGGGATCCATGGCTCATCCGAACGAGGCACTGCTCCGCAAGGGTTACGAGGCATTCGCAAGCTACGACCTCGACACCATCCGCGCACTCTTCGCGGACGACATCGTGTGGCACGTCGTGGGAGGGCGGAACCCGCTGACGGGAACCATCAAAGGCAAGGACGAAGTGTTTGGGTGGTTCGCGAAGCTGCTCACGCTCTCGGACGGCACCTTCAAGATCGACGTCCACGACGTCATCGCGAACGACAACCACGCGGTGGTGCTCTCGACCGACTCTGCACAGCGCGGTGACAAGAGCCTCCGCGTCGAGGCGGTCGCCGTGTATCACATCGACAACGGCCAAGTAACCGAGGCCTGGTTCTTCAACAGCGACGCGTACGCCGACGACGAATTCTTCTCGTGACCGAGAACGGTAACGTGGATCTCGTCGAGGCGATGTCGACGCAGCGCGCGATCAGGCGCCTGCGTCCGGATCCGGTCGACGACGAGGTGATCCTGAAGCTGCTCCGCCTTGCCGTGAAGGCGCCGACCGGGTCGAATCAGCAGAACTGGGAGTTCATCGTCGTGCGCGACCCGAAAGTGAAAGCCGGGCTCGGGAAGCAGAACCGGCGGGTCGCGTTGCCGTATCTGAAAGCCGGCAAGATCGTGAAGCGTCGAGATGAGAAGTCGCTCCGGCTGATCAAGGCCGTGGAATGGCAGCTCGAACACTGGGACGAGATCCCGGTGATCATCGTCCCGTGCTTGCGCGGGATCAGCTGGCCGCTGCCGTGGATCTACAAGTCGTCCCGATACGGATCGATCTATCCGGCGATCCAGAACCTGCTGCTGGCCGCGCGCGCGGAAGGCCTTGGCGCTGCCTTGACGACGTTCCCGCTGTGGAATCGCGTCGCCGCGCGCCGGATCCTGCACTTGCCGCTGCACGTCGAGCCGATCGCGTGCATCCCGATGGGCTGGCCGGTGGGGAAGTACGGCCCGACGACGCGCACGCCCGTCGAAGAGCTGACGCACCTCGATCACTACGGGAATCGCGCCTACAAAACGTAGGGGCTGTCGATTCCGAGCAGCCCCGTTCGTCTCTGAACCGAAGGGTTGCGGCCGCCGGTAGGGTGGCCCTGCTGCGCGCGCGCCCAAGGGAGGACCCATGCTCTACACGCTGCTGATCTACGAGAACGCAGAGGAGCTCGCGACCGATCCCGAGGCGCAGCGCAAGCACGCCGCGGAGTTCGGCGAGTTCGTCGCTGCCGTGGCCGACAAGATCCGCGGAGGCGCGCCGCTGAAGCTGCCCGAAGACGCCACGACGATCCGGATCCGCAACGGGGAAACGATCACGACCGACGGACCGTTCGCTGAAACCAAAGAGATCCTCGCCGGCTTCTTCATCTTGGAGCTCGACAACCTCGACGAGGCACTTGCCGCCGCCGCGAAGATACCCGTGGCGCGATACGGCGCCGTCGAGGTGCGGCCGGTCGCGACCGAGCTGCAGGAGATGGTGAACGAGGAGTCGGGCGGGCAGCACCCCTAGACGCGTGGCGTACGCTTGCCCCATGGCGAGCGCGCACACGGAGGTCGAGCGGGTCTTCCGCGACGTCTCGGGTCGCGTCACCGCGACGATGATCCGCGTGCTCGGCGACTTCGACCTCGCCGACGACGTGGTCCAGGAAGCGTTCGCGATCGCGCTCGAGAAGTGGGAAGGCGGCATACCGTCGAACCCGACGGCGTGGCTGATGGCGACCGCGCGCATTGACCGAGCTCGACAGCATCGAGAGGGACGACATCAGCATCATCCCGGACGACCGGCTGCGGTTGATCTTCACGTGCTGCCACCCGGCGCTCGCGATGGATGCGCGCGTCGCGCTGACGCTGCGAACGCTGGGGGGCCTCACGACGCCGGAGATCGCGCGCGCGTTCCTGGTGCCCGAACCCACGATGGCCCAGCGCCTGGTGCGCGCGAAACGAAAGATCCGTGAAGCGATCATCCCGTACCGCGTGCCGCCGGAAGAGATGTTGCCCGAGCGGCTGCACTCGGTGCTTGCGGTTGTGTATTTGATCTTCAACGAGGGCTACGCAGCCAGCGCGGGAGCCGCTTTGGTTCGCACGGAGCTGGTAGAGGACGCGATCTGGTTGGGGCGCGTGCTGACCTCACTGATGCCGGAAGAGAGCGAGGTCTACGGGCTGCTCGCGCTGATGTTGCTCCATGATGCGCGGCGTAACGCGCGCGTGAACGAGGCGGGTGAGCTCATCCCGCTTGAGGAGCAGGACCGCTTGCACTGGGATCGCGCGCAGATCGCCGAGGGGATGGTGATACTCGAACGGGCGACGCGCGCGGAGAACGCGGGGGAGTACACGATCCAGGCTGCGATCGCGGCGCTGCACGCGTCGGCGTTGCGCGCGGAGGACACGGACTGGGACCGCATCCTCGGGTTGTACGACGAGCTGGTGAAGGTGGCGCCGTCGCCCGTCGTCGAGCTGAACAGAGCCGTCGCCGTCGCGTTCGCGCACGGCTGGACGGAAGGTCTCGCGGTGATGGAAGCGCTCGAGGATCTCGGCGATTACTACCTGTATCACGCCGCGCGCGCGGACCTCTACCGTCGGCTCGGCCGAAACGATGAGTCGACCGAGGCGTACGAGCGCGCGCTGGCGTTGGTGACGAATCCCGTGGAGCGCGCGTTCTTGGACCGGCGGCGCGCGCAGGTCGCACGGTAAGCACGACACGAGGGGAGATGTCGTTGGACGACGCCTTGATCGAGGCAAGCAACAAGCACTTCCGTTCATTGCCGTTCCATGATTGGCTCGGGTTGCAACTCGTCGAGCATGGCCCAACGACCGTCGTCACCATGGCTCTGAGCGATGAGGTTCGCGGGGCCGTGCCCGGCACGATCCACGGCGGTGTTTTGGCCACGTTGGCGGATGTGACGTCCGCGATGACGGTGACGGGTGCCTTCGATATCGCAACCGAGTGGCCGGTAACGACCGACATGCACGTCCGCTATCTACGGCAGCCGAAGAGCGGTCCCATCACGGCGACGGCGCGCCTGGTCCATCGCGGCCGCCGGATCCTCAGCACGGAGTGCTCGATCGTCGACGGCGAGGGCCGTGACCTGGTGCGTGCCACCGCGACGTACATGATCGTGACGATGCAAGGGCTTCCCGATCTGAGCTAGCCGACGGGCTATTTGCGGTTGCTACCCGTCGCGGCGGCGGCCGCGCCCAGCGCGATGTAGATCCCACCGGCCACGTAGCGCTCCGTGCGCGCGTACCTCTTGCGGTTCCGCAGCGCGCGCCCCATCG
>VAYV01000194.1 GCA_005883175.1 Actinomycetota bacterium | reverse complement strand
GGCGTGCGCATGATCGGGAACCTGCTCGACGTCGAGGACGACGCGATCGCGGAAGGGATGGAGGTCGTCGTCGACTTCGAGGACGTCGAGGAAGGCGTGAGCTTGCCCGTGTGGAGGCCGGCGTGACGTCCAAGGCCGAAACAGACCTCACGCTGTTCTTCCACCCGCGCACCGTTGCGGTGGTCGGCGCGACCGACAACCAGAAACACGGTAATTACTTTCTGTTCAAGAAGGTGCTTGCGCGCGCAGCCGTGGAGAACGCGACCGTCTACGCGGTGAACCCCCGGCCCGGCCTGGAACAGATCGAGGGTGCGCCCGTCGTGGCGACGATCGCCGACGTGCCTGGGGACATCGACCTTGCCGTGCTGATGGTCAACAAGGAACGGATCGAGCAGATCCTGATCGAGACGTGCGCGCGCCACCCGAAGTTCGTGATCGTTTTCACGGCGGGCTTCCGCGAGACCGGCGTTCCCGAAGACGCGGCGCTGGAAGAGCGCCTCGCGCAGATCGCGCGTGACGCGGGCGTGCGGCTGTTCGGCCCGAACACCAACGTCAACGCGCTGGAGATCTTCCCGAGCCTGCCCGGGCCCAAACTGGCCTTGGTCACGCAGTCCGGTCACCAAGGCCGTCCGGTCGCGCAGGGGGTTGAGCTCGGGGTCGGCATCACGACGTGGGTCCCGACCGGGAACGAAGCAGACCTTCAAGCGGAAGACTTCATCGACTACTTCGTGGATGACGACGAAGTGGCCGTCATCGCCTGCTACATCGAAGGCTTCAAGGACGTCGCGAAGCTGCGACGCGCCGCTGAACGAGCGGCCGCCGCCGGCAAGCCGATCGTGCTCGTCAAGATCGGGCGCACGGAAGAAGGCGCGCGCATGGCTGCATCGCACACGGGCCACCTCACCGGCTCAGACGCGGTTCACGAGGCTTTCTTCAAGCAGCTCGGCATGATCCGCGTGGACGACTTGGACGAGCTGTTGGACACGGCCGCCTTGTTCACACGCCTCCCGCGCGCGCCCGGCGACGGGATCTGCGTGTACGCGATCTCGGGCGGCACGGGGACGCACATGGCCGACCTGGCAGCCGCCGGCGGCTTGCGGCTGCCGCGCCTCAGCGAGGAGACCCAATCCAAGCTGCATGAGCTCGGCATCGCCGACTACCTCACAGTGTCGAACCCGGTCGACAACGGCGCGCAGCCGGTGCGCACGCCCGGCGTGAACCGCGCGCTGATCGAGGCGTGCCTCGAAGATCCGGCCGTCGACATCCTCGTCTGCCCGATCACCGGCATCCTGCCGTCGATGTCGAAGATCGTCGCGAGCGACATCGTCGACGCGTACCGCAGCGCGAAGAAGCCGGTGATCGTGATCTGGGGCTCGCCGGTGACCGACGACGAGGGGTACCGCATCCTCGTTGAAGGCCGCGTACCGATGTTCCGCTCGTTCAAGGCGTGCGTCGCCGGAGTAAAGCGGTACGTGGACTACTGGCGCTTCCAAGAGTCGTTCACCGTTGAACCGATCACGCCGCCGCGCATCCCGAGCGGCCTGGAAACGATGCTCGCAGGGTCCGGCGCGTTGAGCGAAGCTGATTCGGCGATGGTCGCATCGCACTTCAGCGTGCCGTTCCCCCGGAGCGCGCTGTGTTTGACCGAAGACCAAGCGGCCGACGCGCTGAAGAAGCTCGGCGCGCCGGTCGTGATGAAAGCGTGCGGCCCCGCGATCTTGCACAAGAGCGATCTCGGCTTGGTGAAGGTCGGCGTCGGGTTCGATGAGGTCGTGCCGGTGTTCAGGCTGCTCGACAAGAAAGGGCGAGACGCCGGCGGCGAAGCCGGGTACGAGGGCGTGCTGGTGCAAGAGATCGCGCCCGAAGGGGAAGAGGTCATCGTCGGGCTGAAGAACGACCCGCAGTTCGGGCCGGTGGTCCTGTTCGGATTGGGCGGGATCTTCGTCGAGGTGCTGAAGGACGTGTCGATGCGCGTTTGTCCGCTTTCGCGTCGGGACGCCGAAGAGATGGTGCGCGAGGTGCGTGGGTATCCGCTGCTGGAAGGGGCACGCGGCCGCTCGCCTTCGGACGTGGATGCGTTGGTCGATCTCATCTGCAACGTCGCGCGCATGGGGATGGATCTGCACGAGCGGCTTGCGGAGCTGGACTTGAACCCGGTCCGGGTACGCGCGCGCGGCGAAGGCGTGATCGCGCTGGACGCGCTGCTGGTGCGCGCGTAGATGGATTCGCTGAAGGACGCGCTCGGGCTTGGGGATCCGTACCACATCGGCGTCGCCGTTCGAGATCTGGTCGAGGCGATGCCGCGCTTCCACCAGCTCCTCGGCTTGGGGCCGTGGGGGCGGATCGACGCGGAGGTGCCTGCGGTCTTCCGCGGCGCGGAAACGGTCAGCGGCGTGCGGAGTGCGTTCGCCCGCCTCGGCTCGATGTACGTGGAGCTGGTCGAGCCGACCGTCGGGGACTTCCCCGCCAAGACGTTCCTGGATGAGCGCGGCGAGGGCATCTACCACCTCGGGTACTGGATCGACGACATCCAGGCGGCGATCGAAGCGGCCGGCGCGCGCGGCCTGTCCGTCGATTGGGCGTTCCCCGCAGGGAAGCCGCAGGTCGTGTACCTGGACGCGCGCGCGACGTGGGGATTCCATGTGGAGTTCGTGAGCCCGGCGATGCGCCCGGGGATCGAAGCGGCCATCGAGCAGGCCGAACGCGGCTGACCCGCCTCGATCAAGGTTTTGTCACCAGACGCGAATATTTCATGCGCTCATGACAAAACCGCCGGACTCCGGCGATATCGTGTCAACCGAATGGCCCGCCTCGGGCTGTGTCTCTTGTAGGGGGAAGAGATGCGACAGCGTGACGAGGCGTTCGAGATGTTCTTCCTGGCCGAGCACGGGTCCGTCCTGCGGACGGTCCAGCTGATCCTCGGGGACCGGCAAGCCGCCGAGGACGCGACCCAGGAGGCTTTCTACCGGCTGCTCATCCACTGGCGGAAGGTCTCCCAGTACGAGCGGCCCGGAGCCTGGGTCCGGCGAGTCGCCATCCGCATCGCGACGCGCGCGCGCGGGGCGAAGCGGTACGCGGAGATGGAGCCCGCTGCCGGCGGCCTGGAGTCGTCGGCGAGGCTGGATCTGCAGCGCGCGCTCCGCGGACTGAGCCCGGCTCAACGAACCGCCGTCATCTTGTTCTATTACGAAGACCATCCGGTCGGCGAGGTCGCGTCGCTCATGGAGTGCAGCGATGGGGCCGTGAAGACGCACCTGCATCGCGCGCGCAAGCGCCTTGCCGAGGTTCTTGGAGAGGAGCTCGACGATGTCTCTCGATGATCGTCTGCGGAGCGGTCTGCGCACGTTGGCGGAGCCGGAGCAAGACACCGAGCGCGCGCTCACCGCCGCGGTGTTGCGCATCACGCCGAAGAAGTCGGCCGGTTTCGTGAGCCCCTCGCGCCCCGCTGGCATGGCGGACTGCGCGAACAACGATCTCAAGATCACGACCGCGTATGACACGAGCCTCACCGACGAGACGATCGTTTTCCGCTTCACCTCAGTGCACAAGCCGTGCTGGGTCAACGAGAAGATAGGCGTCACTTTCACCCAGAGAAATCCGGCCAAGTCCGCTGGCATCCAGGGCGCCGGCATCCTTCCGGTCCAGGGCTACAAGCCCTCCGCACCGGTCACGATGCAGGGTGTCGTTCCGGCGGGTAGGCCGACCGGGAATGAGCGGCACGGCCTTACAGTTTCGTGGCTGTGGACGAATTGGTGTGGAGACGGATCCGGTCCGTTCGTGACCTTCGCCGACTATTCAGCCCAAGGCGTTAAGAGCGATTTCACGTACACGTACAACATCCCAAGCGTGCCCTCGTGTACGGACCGGTCTAAGCCCTCGGTGCTCCGAGCCGGCGCAAGCGATACATCGATCGCCGGTGCGCGCTCGCTCGACGAGCCGGGGCCGCCCTTCATCGTCCAGCCCGCGGGCGGCCTCACGAACGTGACGCTCGTCTCAACCACCGGCGTCTACAAGCTCGACGACCGAACCCTGCTTGCTGTGGTGGCCGAGCCTCCGTGTCTCGTGCTCGATCACGCGACGGCGTCCGAGACCGCGAACCAAGTCGCGATCTATGTGTACTTGGGCAAGCAGCCGCCGGACACGTGCCACGTGGATAACTTCTCCAGCGTGGCTGCGGTGATCCATCTCTCGCAGCCCCTGGGGCACAAGGGTGTAGTCGACGGCAAGTCCTCGCAACCGGTCCCGGTCGCTTCCTCTTCCTGACGTCAGTGCTCGATCGCGAAGCTCACGCAAGTGTCGCGCACGTTCGGCAGTAGCTCGATGATGCGCTTACGCGCCTCGTCGCCCTTCCAGCCGTCCGGCATCTCGTGGCCCTTCGAGATCCTGAACGCGCGGAACGCGATCGTCACCATGTCCGCGACGTGCAAGCATCCTTCCGTGCGCGGCACGCGCTCCTTGATCTGGTTGTGCGCGCCCGGCGTCGCAACGTTCGCGCCGATCAGGTTCCGTAGCGACTCGATCGCGCGCGGACAGGTCTCGTAGGGGTGCCGCAGCATGCGCCCGCCGGCCTCGGTCACGACGCCGGTCTCGTCGAACTTCAGCGCGACGCGCATCGAGTGGAAGTCGTCGTCCAGCGCCGTCCACGAGATCCAGCCGCCTTCGACGGCGAACAGCTTGGTCCGGAAGTCGCGGCCGAAGCGAAGGCCACCGGCCTCACCCTCTGCCTCGAGGCGATCGAACTCTGCCCCGAGACCATCCGCGAGCGCAGACGGCGTCGTCCAGAGAGGCCGAACCTCATCGCTCACGGCGATCCTCCAGCCGCGGCCC
>VAYV01000193.1 GCA_005883175.1 Actinomycetota bacterium | reverse complement strand
GCACGTCGACCACCTCGACCCGAAGGTCGTCGAAGAGAAGCTGCCGGACATCACCGAGTTCGCGCGCATCTATCTCAACGTCGAGCCGCTGAAAGAAGGCGTCCCGATCCAGCCGACCGCGCACTACGCGATGGGCGGGATCCCGACCAACCTCGACGCGCAGGTGATCCAGGATGCGTCCAACACCCCGGTCACCGGCCTGTACGCGGCCGGCGAGTGCGCGTGCGTCAGCGTGCACGGCGCGAACCGGCTCGGGACGAATTCACTGCTCGACATCGTGGTCTTCGGGCGCCGCGCCGGCCTCGGGATGGCCGAGGAAGCAACCCGCTTGGACCTGGCGCCGCTGCCCGAGCACCCGGAAAGCGACGTCGAGCGGATGCTGACCGACCTCACCGAACGCACGCGGCTCGAGACGATCGGCGCCATCCGCGGTGAGCTGCAGCAGTCGATGGACGACAACTGCAGCGTCTTCCGGACGGAAGACACGCTGCGCGCGCAGACGAACAAGATCGCCGAGCTGCAAGACCGCTACAAGCGCGCGGGGATCCAGGACAAGTCGCGCGGGTACAACACCGACCTGTTGGAGGGCGTCGAGCTCGGCTTCTTGCTCGACATCGCACAGGTCATGGTGGCCGGCGCGCGCGCGCGGACGGAGAGCCGCGGCGGCCACTACCGGGGCGACTTCGAGGCGCGCGACGACGTCAACTGGATGAAACACTCGCTCGCCTGGAAGATCAACGGCGACACGAAGCTCGACTACAAGCCGGTGACGGTGACGAACTATCAGCCGACGGAACGCAAGTACTGACACAGGGGGACGCGATGACCTGGACGACGCGCATCGACGAAGTTGTGTCCGAGCAGCATCTCCTGAAGCACCCGTTCTACACGGCCTGGACGGAAGGAAAGCTGACGGTTCCCGCGCTGCGCGGGTACGCCGCCCAGTACTACAAGCACGTTGCCGCATTCCCGCGATACCTGTCGGCGATCCACGCGCAGACGCCCGACCTCGAGACACGGCAGTACCTGCTCGAGAACCTGATCGACGAGGAGCGCGGCGCCGAGAACCACCCCGAGCTCTGGCTGCGCTTCGCCGAAGGGATCGGAACGACCCGCGAGGCCGTCCGTGGCGCGGCACCGCTTTCGGAGACGAGCGCGTGCGACGTGACCTACCGCGAGATCGCGAGCGCGCGCGGGCCGCTCGTCGGCTTGGCCGCCCTCTACGCGTACGAATCGATGGTCCCTGCGGTGTCGGAGAGCAAGATCGAGGGGCTGAAGCTTCACTACGGGATCGACGATCCCGAGACGTTGCGGTTCTTCAGCGTCCACCTCGAGGTCGACCAGTGGCATGCAGAGGTCGCGCGCAGGCTGCTCGAGCAAGCGCCGGCGAGCGAGCAAGACGCCTCCGTGGCCGCCGCCGGCGAGGCGCTCGGCGCGCTTAACGGGCTGCTCGACGGAGTGGTCGACGCCTACTGCCCCGAGGTGGCTGCGTGAGCGACAAAGCCAAAGACGCCATCGTCAAGGTCAAGCGGTACGTCCCAGAACGGGACGAGCAGCCGCACTGGGAAACGTATTTCGTGTCGTGGGAGCCACTCGACCGGGTGCTGGACGCGTTGCATCAGATCAAATGGAAGCAAGACGGTTCGCTGACGTTCCGGCGGTCGTGCGCGCACGGGATCTGCGGCTCGGACGCGATGCTGATCAACGGCGTGAACCGGCTGGCGTGCAAGGTGCTGATCAAAGACCTGAAGCAGCCGATCAAGGTCGAGCCCCTCCGCGGGCTGACGGTCGAGAAGGACCTCATCGTCGACATGGAGCCATTCTTCGCCCAGTACCGCAAGGTGCTGCCGTTCCTCGTGAACGACGAGCCGGCGCCCGAGCGCGAGCGGCTGCAGTCGCCCGAGGAGCGCGCGCGTTTCGACGACACGACGAAGTGCATCTTGTGCGCGGCGTGCACAACGTCGTGCCCTGTCTACTGGTCCGACGACGAGTACCAGGGTCCTGCGGCGATCGTGAACGCGCACCGGTTCATCTTCGACTCGCGCGACCGCGCGGCGCATGAGCGGCTCGAGATCCTCGGCGACGCCGAAGGCGCGTTCAAGTGCCGGACGACGTTCAACTGCACCGACGCATGCCCGCGCGGCATCCACGTGACGCGCGCGATCCAAGAAGTGAAACAAGCGATCCTTTTCGACAAGCTCTAGCCGAGGCGCGGCAAGAAGCCGACGCGGTCGTACACGGTCGCCAGAGTCTTCGAGGCCATCGATTGCGCCTTCTCGGCGCCGCCTTCCAGGATCTTCGCCACCTCGCTCGGATCCGAGGCGAACTTCTTGTATCGCTCTTGGATCGGCTCCAGGTACGCGATCAGCGCATCCGCGAGATCCTTCTTCAGGTCGCCGTAGCCCTTCCCCGCGTACTCGGATTCCAGCTCGGGGATCGACTTTCCGCTTGCAACCGTGTAGATCGACAGCAGGTTCGTGATCGCCGGCTTGTCGTCGCGTGCGACGATCTCCTTTCCCGAGTCCGTTACCGCCGTCTTGATCTTCTTGCGGATGACGTCGGGCGGATCGAGGAGGTCGATCGTCCCCTGTGGCGAGTCTTCCGACTTCGACATCTTCGCCTCGGGGTTCTGCAGGTCCATGATGCGCGCGCCTACCTTGGGGATCGCCGCTTGCGGCACGACGAACGTCTCGCCGTACCGGCCGTTGAAGCGCTGCGCGATATCGCGCGCCAGCTCGAGGTGCTGGCGCTGGTCCTCCCCGACGGGAACGCGATCCGTCTGGTAAAGCAAGATGTCCGCCGCCATCAGCACCGGATACGAGAAGAGGCCATGCGTCACGGACGCCTCCGCCTTGGCCATCTTGTCCTTGAACTGCGTCATGCGGCGCAGCTCGCCGTACATCGTGACGCTCCCAAGGACCCACGCCAGCTCGGCATGCTCGTGGACGTGCGACTGGACGAACAGCGTTGAGCGCGCGGGATCGACGCCCACGGCGAGGTAGATGCAGGCGAGTGCGAGGGACGCCTTCCGAAGCTCTTCGGGGTCTTGAGGCACCGTGATCGCGTGCAGGTCGACGATGCAGAAGATGCAATCGTGCTCGTCCTGGTCGGTCACGAAGTGACGGAACGCGCCGATGTAGTTGCCGAGGTGAACGTCACCGGTCGGCTTCACGCCCGAGAAAACCCGTGCCACGCAGCCCTCCTTGCGCGCGAACGATAGCAACAC
>VAYV01000192.1 GCA_005883175.1 Actinomycetota bacterium | reverse complement strand
AAGGGGAAGTCGTTGTGCCGATGATTTTGATCGTGCCGTGCATGAAGGTGTGCACGTTGCAGTGATACGCGAACGTGCCCGCTTTGGTGAACGTGAACGAGAAGGCGGATCCGGGCTGCAGGTCCCCCGAGTCGAACGTGTGGCCGTCGTCGGATGTCGCGGTGTGGTCCGGTCCGGTCACCGGCGGATCGTTGTTCTTCCACGTGACCTTGTCGCCGACGTGGATCGTCACGGGATCCGGGCTGAACATATAGCTCGTGATCGAGACCGAGTGGGTCGTGGCTGCAAGCGATGTCGCGGGAAGGAATACGAGGGTCGCACCGCAGCAGACGATCAGAAGAACGCCGCGCCGGCACAGTCGCAAGACTTCCATCACATCTACATACGAGCCTGACGTCGAGAGGGATTGCGCGCGGGGTCTTCAGTCCGGCGGATCCGCTGCTTCCCCGACGCGATAGCGCGTGAACTGCGGCATCAAGATCCCGATCACGACCACCCCTGCGATGCACGCGAGGCCCCCGCTCACGACAGAGATCGTTGGTGTGAACGCGCTCGCGACCAGGCCCGCTTCGAGGTCACCGAGCCGGGGGCCGCCGGTCACGACCAGGATGTGGATCGCCGTCAGCCTCCCCCGGAATGCGTCCGTTACGGTCGACTGCAGGATCGTCCCCCGGAAGACAGCCGATATGACGTCGGCCGCGCCGGCGGCGGCCAGCAGGATGAAGGCGAGGGGTAGCACGTGGATGACGCCGAACAGCGCGATGCTTCCTCCCCAGAGCGAAACCGCAACCAGCACGGCCAGGCCTTGGCGGCGGATGCGCGTCACCCAGCCCGCCGTCGAAGCGCCGATCAATGCGCCCACGGCGATCGACGAGAACAAGGCGCCCACGATCTCCGGGCCGTGGTGGAACTGTTTCACCGCCAGGATCGGGAACAGCGCGCGCGGCATACCGAAGATCATGGCGACCAGGTCGACGACGAACGTCGCCTGCAAGACGCGCTTGCCTCGTAGGAACGTAAACGCGTCTCGGATCGCGCGCGCGCCGGTCGAGGGCTGCTCGGCAAGATTCTTCGGCATCTGTGCCGGCAGCCGTAGCGTGACGAAGATCGTCGCTGCGAATGAGACGACATCGGCTGCATACGCGTAGGTCAAGCCGTGTGCTTTCGAGCTTGCGACGATGATGCCGCCGATGGCGGGACCGGCGACCATCGCCGCGTTCCACATGATCTGATTCAGCGCGACGGCCGACGACAGCAGTTCGATCGGGATGAGGTTCGGCACGATCGAACCGCGCGTCGGAGATGCGATGCCGGAGAACCCCGCGGCCAGACCGACGGGGACGTACACGAGCCAGAGCGGAGTCCGGTGAAGCGCCGACCCGAAGAGAAGGGTTGCCGACATCGCGACGAGACCGGCTTGGGTGGCAAGCAGGATCTTCCGTCGATCGAGCCGGTCGATGAGCGGACCGCCGACGATCGTTGCGATGCTCAGCGGAACCAGCTGAACCAGGCCGACCACGCCGACCTCGGCGGCGGAGTTCGTCAGCTTGTACACCTGGATGAACACCGCGACGACGGTGATCTGCGAGCCGACCTGCGACAGGAGCTCCGCCCACCAGATCCGCCGGTAATCGCGCGAAACCCTGAACGGAGTGGTGTCTACGGCGATCGCGCGCAGGGCGCCGCGCGCGCGCCGGGGCGCCTGCGGAACCGCCTGTTCGCCGTCCACCCCGACACGATACGGTCTCGGAAAGAAGTGGGGCGCGTCTTATCGTTGTAGGGGGATACCGAAGAGAGGTGGATCGATGGAGGTCAAAGAGCTGGGTCATCTCGTCCTGTACGTGAGGAACCTCGAGCGCTCGCGCCATTTCTATCGCGACGTCCTCGGGTGGAAAGAAGTCGCCGCGATGACGGGCATGCCGGCCGCGGCCTTCTCGTCGGGGCGCACGCATCACGAGCTGTTGCTGATCGAAGTCGGCGAGAACGCATCGCCGATCCCAGCCGGCCGTCGCGTCGGCATGTATCACTTCGGCCTGAAGATCGGGACGACCGACGAGGAGCTGCGGCAGGCGATGAACGAGCTACTGGAAGCCGGCGCGCGCGTCGTGGGCACCGCAGACCACACGGTGACCCACAGCCTGTACATCGAGGATCCCGACGGAAACGAGATCGAGCTGTACATCGACGTTCAGCCGGAGATCTGGCGGGAGGATCCGAATGCGATCCTGGCCCCGATTCGGCCGCTGAAGATCTAAGCGCCGGGAACCGCGATCGGCCGTTGCCCCGCCTGGATGCACTTGACCGTCGGAGCCAGCACGTCCGGCATCGGCAGGCTGGGCGCTTTCAGGAATGAAGGCTTCTTGAAGTCGAAGATGTCCAGCAGGTCATCTGCCGCCGCATCTCGCCGCGTGAGCGGGGGCAGGTTCCACTTCTTCTCCATGAACCTCAGGATCGCCGTGTGCTCTCGCGGAACGTGCGAGACGTAATCGCGCTTCGCCCACGGTGAGATCACGATCGACGGCACGCGGAAGCCGCTCAGCGTGTAGTCGTCGGGAGCGTAGTTGGGAACGTTCGGGTGTGTGCCGTCCGGGTTGGGGACGGCGAACGGCGGAACGTGGTCGTAGTAGCCGCCGTGCTCGTCGTAGGTGATCACAAGCATGCTCGACGACCACAGCGGCGACGTGAGCACCGCGTTGGCGATCGACCACACGAATGCTTCCCCGATCGCCATGTTTTGCGGATTCTCTTCCGAGATCTCTTCGGCTTCCGGGCTGATGATCGAAACCGCGGGGAGGAGCCCCGCAGCGGCGTCGATGTAAAACTCGGCCACCGAGGTTACGTGCGGGGCGTTCTTCGCGAAGTACGTGGGACCCCACAGCATCGAGTCGCCCAGGTCTCCCATGTAGTTCTTCCATGAGATGCCGGCTTGGGTGAGACGGTCGAACATCGTGCCGGCCTTCGGCGGAGACGCTTGCGCGCGCTCCTGCACGTCGGTAGACGTCGCTCCTTGCGCGGTGCCGGCGAACATGAACATGCGGTTCGGGAACGTCTGACACAAGGTCGAGCAGAACCAGCGGTCACAGACCGGGAAGATCTTCGCCAGCGTGTGCGTGACCGGCAGGTCGTCTTCCGTGTAGTACCCCATCGCCTCGGTGCCGGACGTGACGACGAATCCGTCCATCGCGCCGTGGTTCCATTGCCGGTG
>VAYV01000191.1 GCA_005883175.1 Actinomycetota bacterium | reverse complement strand
GAAGGGGAACGCGCGCGCCACGAGGTTAGTTATGCCCTTCGGCGAGCTCGCGCGAACGCTCGGTCGCGGCGCGCACCGCGTCGAGGAACGCCGACCGAACACCGGCGCGCTCGAGCACACGCATCGCCGCCACGGTCGTCCCGCCGGGCGACGTCACTTCCTCCCGCAGCTCGACCGGATGCTTCCCCGTTTCCCGCAGCATCCGAGCAGCCCCGAGCAACGTCTGAACGGAAAGCTCGGTTGCGACCTCGCGCGGCAGGCCGACGCCGACCGCCGCTTCGATCAATGCCTCGGCCAAGAAGAAGACGTACGCGGGCCCGGTGCCCGATACGCCCGTGACCGCATCGAGGTACTTCTCCGGCAGGTGCACGATGCGGCACGTCGCCGACAGGATCTCGTCTGCGCGCGCCATATGCTCGGGCGTCGCGTGTGCGCCGCCGGCGATCGCGGCAGCGCCTTCACGAAGCAACGCCGCCGTGTTCGGCATCGCGCGCACGATGGGAACGCCCGGGCCGAGGTGCTTCTGGATCAGCGAGATCGGGATGCCCGCGGCGATGGAGATCACGAGGTGATCGGTGGTGATACTTGCCGCCATCGCCGCGAGCACGTCGTCGATGTCCTGCGGCTTCACCGCAACGAGCACGTTCTTCGCTTGGCGCACGGCCGCGGCCGCGTCGCCCGTCGTTCCGACGCCGTATTCCTTGCCGAGGAACTCCCGGCGCTCTTCGTGGATCTCGCAGACGAGGATCTCGTCGGGCTCGGCCCAGCCGGAGTGAACGAGGCCACCGATGAGGGCCTCCCCCATCTTGCCGCCGCCGATGATCGCGAGCTTCGCCATGGTCACCTGCGCGAATGCTAACCGACCCGATCGCGCGCGCGGCAGCCAAAATCCTCGGATCGACTCCAAGACCGTCCGTGATGGTCTCTTGACATGACCGAAGCCCCTGGGTACTTTATCTATCATCCTAGATAGATAGGGGATTAGCACATGATCGAGTTTCGGCTCGAGACCCGCTCCGGGATCGCTCCCTACCTCCAGATCGTCCAGCAGGTGAAGCATGCGCTCCGCCTTGGGATGCTCCGTACGGGAGACCAACTCCCCACCGTGAAAGAAGTCGTCGGTTCGATCGCGATCAACCCCAACACGGTGCTCAAGGCGTACCGCGAGCTTGAGCACGAAGGCCTCGTCGAGGGCAGGCCCGGCGTCGGAACGTTCGTGCTGAAAGGCCTCGACGGCCCGCCGCCGCACGCGCACGCCGCCCTTCGTCGCAGCCTCCTTCGCTGGATCCGCAACGCGATCGAAGCCGGGCTCGATCATGACAGCGTCGAGGCGCTGTTCGACTCAACCTTTCGTGAAGCCGCTGAGGAGGAAATAGCGTGAACGCTCTGGAAGCCTCCGGCCTATCCAAGCGCTACGGAAAGAAGTGGGCGCTCGAGAACTGCTCGTTCGAACTGCCCGCGGGAAGCATCGCGGGGTTGGTGGGCCCGAACGGCGCGGGCAAGACAACCCTCTTGCACATAGCAGTCGGATTGCTCGAACCGACACGCGGCTCGCTTCGCATCTTGGGCGAGCAGCCGGGCGCGGCTCACGTTCTCTCGCGGGTCGGATTCGTTGCACAGGAGACCCCCTTATACAAGAGCTTCTCTGTCGGCGACATGCTGTCATTTGGTGCGCACATGAACGACGGCTTCGATACCGAGCTCGCCCGTGCGCGCTTTTCGCGTCTCGAGATCCCGCTCGATCAAAGGGCCGGCTCGCTCTCAGGAGGCCAGCGCGCGCAAGTCGCGCTCGCCCTCGCACTCGCGAAGCGTCCCGAGATCCTGTTGCTCGATGAGCCGCTGGCCAGTCTCGACCCGCTCGCACGTCGAGAGTTCCTGCAGACGCTCATGGAAGGTGTCGCCGATACCGGCGTTACCGTTCTTCTGTCGTCACACCTACTGACGGATCTCGAGCGCGTGTGCGATCACATGATGGTCCTCGGACGCGGGCACTTCCGACTCATCGGCGACACCGCCGACATCATCCGGACACACAAGGTCTTGATCGGCCCAAGCGAACGAGCCGGCGCCGTCTCGGGTGTCGAGCAGGTCCTTCACCAAAGCACAACAGAGCGTCAAGCGACGCTGCTCGTGCGAACGAATGGTCCGATCATCGATCCGGCCTGGATGGTCAATCAGGTCTCCCTGGAAGATGTCGTCCTGGCCTATCTCGATTCCCGCGCGGCGAGCGACGCGACGGACCGCGAGCTACATGCTGTACAGGAGGTGGCCCGATGATCTGGGTAGCGTGGCGCCAGCACCGCAAGCAAGCGCTCATCGAAGCGGGGGTCATCGCTGCCGCCGCACTCCTTCTCCTGCTCAGCGGGTACCAGATGCTTCACGTGTTCAAGTCGAGCGGCCTGGCGAAATGCTTCGCGACCGCAGGTGCGGACTGTGGAGAGCTCAGGGACTCGTTCACCAACCACTACAACGGTTATCAGTTCATGATCCCGTTGTTCCTCTTGGCTCCCGTCTTGTTCGGCATGTTCTTCGGCGCTCCGCTGATCGCGCGCGAGATCGAGAACGGAACGCACCGGTTAGCGTGGACACAGGGCGTAACGCGGAAGCGGTGGATCTCCACGCACGGGTTGATGGTGGTCGGGTTCGCGATAGCAGGCTCGGCGGCACTCGCGGTTCTCGTTACGTGGTGGAGCCGGCCCCTCGTCACCGCATCGGCTTCGGGCCGATTCGAACCGGGGATCTTCGATCTTCGGGGGATCGTTCCGATCGCGTACACGATCTTCGCCGTGATGCTCGGACTCGCGATCGGGGCGCTCGTGAAGAAGACGCTCCCCGCGATCGGCCTCACGCTGGCAGGCTTCGCGGCGGTACGCGTCCCCATAACGCTCTTCGTTCGGCGGTACTACATGGGCGCGATAACCAAGCTTGGTCCGTACGGACGGTTCAAAGGCCCTAGCCTGAGTGGGAACGGAGACTGGATCGTCAGCCAGAACACGATCGATCGGGCCGGCAACATCGCTGCGCGGGGTGGAGGGTTGAACTTCGATTACCTCGCCACCCGTTGTCCGGGCATCACGCCTCCGACCCCCGTGCCCGGTTCGGGTACAGCGTTCCGCCAGACGGGAGTCGACGCGGTCCAGAGCTGCGTCAACCGGCTCGGTCTGCGTCTGTCGAGGACGGTTCAGCCCGCCCATCGGTTCTGGACCTTCCAGTGGATCGAGTTCGGGGTCTTCATCGCGCTCGCGCTCGTCC
>VAYV01000190.1 GCA_005883175.1 Actinomycetota bacterium | reverse complement strand
CTCTACAACCAGTGGTGCAACGTCGTGCGATGGGAGCTGCGCCCGCGTGTGTTCTTGCGCACGACCGAGTTCCTGTGGCAGGAGGGACACACGGCGCACGAGACGGCGGACGAAGCGATCGCCGAGGCGCTCCTGATCCTCCGCGAGGTCTACGTCGACGCGGCGGAGAAGGCGCTCGGGCTTCCGGTGCTCCCCGGGCGGAAGTCGGCGGCCGAGCGGTTCCCCGGCGCCGAAGAGACGCTCACGATGGAAGGGATGATGCGCGACCGCAAGGCGCTGCAGGCCGGAACGTCGCACTACCTCGGGCAGAACTTCGCGAAGGCGTACGGCGTGCAGTTCCAGGATCGCGCCGGCGAGCAGCAGTACGCGTTCGCGACGTCGTGGGGTGTCAGCACACGATTGGTCGGCGGCGTGATCATGACCCATGGTGACGACAAGGGCTTGCGGCTTCCGCCTGCGCTGGCGCCGTACGAGATCGTCGTCGTCCCCATCTACAAGTCCGAGGACGAGCGCGCGCGTGTGCACGAGGCGCTCGGACGGGTTAAGGAAGCCTTGGGTGTGCGCCGGGTGAAGGTCGACGACCGCGAACAGCTCCGTCCCGGCTACAAGTACAACGAGTGGGAGCTGAAAGGTGTGCCGCTTCGGATCGAGCTCGGGCCTCGCGATGCCGCCGGCAACCACGTGGTGGTCGCGCGCCGAGACAGCGGTGAGAAGGAGACGATCCCCGAGACGGCGCTGGCGGAGTCCGTCGACAAGCTGCTCGACCAGATCCAGGAAAACCTCTACCAGGAAGCGCTGGCGTTCCGCGAGGCCAACACGTTCACCCCCAAGGACTACGAGGAGTTCAAAGCGATCATCGCCGGCGGGGGCGGGTTCCTCCGGGGCGCCTGGTGCGGCGACGCCGAATGTGAGGCGCAGATCAAAGCCGAGACCAAGGCGACGATTCGGCTGCTGCCGTTGCAGCCCGAGCAGCCCGGCGAGCCCTGCGTCCACTGTGGGAAGCCCGGCGCCGAGCTCGCGACCTGGGCGCAGGCCTACTAAGGGGGCGGCAGACCGGCCCTTTTCGGGCCCCGGTGCTATACTTCGCGCCTCGGTCGGACTTGGCGAAGTGGGCTGTCGCCCACTTTTCTTTTGGGGCAAGACCGATTTTTTGGGCCGCTTTTTCGCCCGATTTCGCGTCGTCGGACTCGAGGAGGGAGGGGTGAACGACCTCGAGGAACGGCTGCGGTCGCTGGCCGAGCCGGTGCTGACCAGGCACGGAGCCGCGCTGGTGGACGTGCAGGTCCGTCGAGGTCGCACGCAGCTCGTCCGGATCGTGGCCGACCAGCCGGGCGGGATCACGCTCGACGTGTGCGCGCGCGTGAGCCAAGAGCTGTCGCGCATGCTCGACGTGGACGACCCGATCCAGGGGCGATACACCCTCGAGGTCACCTCTCCGGGGCTCGATCGGCCGCTCCGGACGGAGGCGGACTTCCGGAAACACGCCGGAGCGAAAGTGAAAGTCGTGCTCGCCAGCGGGCGACACGAAGAAGGGACTGTAGACGACGTGAAGAGTGACCGGGTGCGACTGATGCGCGCGAGCGGGGCCGTCGAGGTCCCGTACGTAGACATCGCGAAAGCGACGCTGGTGCTCCCGTGGTAGCGGCGCGAGAAAAGGCAGGCATGGATCTCAAAGAAGTACTGGAAGCGATGCAGCAGGTCGAGCGCGAGAAGGGGATCCCCTTCAATTCGCTGCTCGAGGGCCTGCAGCAGGCGCTTGCCGCCGCCTACAAGCGCACGATGCCCGAGGACAAGGGCGCGCGCGTGGAGGTCGACCCCGTGTCGGGTGACATCCACGTGTTCCAGCACGACTTGGATGAGGAGGGAAACCCGCTCCTCGACGCGACGGGCGCCTTCGAGAACGAAGAAGCGATCGGGCCGCGTCCATTCGGCCGCATCGAAGCGCAAACGGCGAAGCAGGTCATCCTGCAGAAGATCCGTGAAGCCGAGCGCGACCTGACGTACGACGAGTACGCGGGACGCGAGGGCGACATCGTCACCGGCATCGTCCAGCAGTCGGACTCGCGGTACACGCTGCTCGACCTGGGGAAGGTCGAGGCGCTGATGCCGCAGGCCGAGCAAGTGCCGGGCGAGCACTACGAGCACAACGCGCGTGTGAAGGCCTACGTCGTCGAGGTGCGACACAACCCGCGCGGGCCGTCGCCGTCGATCATCGTGTCCCGGACGCATCCCGGGTTGGTGAAGCGCTTGTTCGAGCTGGAGGTCCCCGAGGTCGCCGACGGAACGGTCGAGATCAAGGCCATCGCGCGCGAGGCCGGACACCGCACGAAGATCGCGGTCCGGTCGAGCGAGCCGGGCGTCGAGGCGAAGGGCGCGATGATCGGCGCGAAGGGATCGCGCGTTCGCATGGTCGTTCAAGAGCTGCGCGGCGAGAAGATCGACATCGTTGACTGGAGTGACGAGCCGGCGAAGTTCGTGGCCGAGGCGCTGTCGCCTGCGAAGGTGAAGGAAGTCCGCATCGATCCGCGCGAGAAGACGGCGCTCGTGATCGTGCCGGACTATCAGCTGTCGCTCGCGATCGGCAAAGAGGGCCAGAACGCGCGCTTGGCCGCCCGCCTGACTGGCTGGCGCGTCGACATCAAGAGCGAATCGCAGCTCGCGCAGGAGCAAGCGCGGCGGACGCCGGCCGCGCCGGAGGAGCAACAGCCGCCGGCCGAGGAGGCTGCCCTTCCGTCGGAGGAGCCGCAGCCGGCGGCCGAGGAGGCTGCCGTCCCGTCGGAGGAGCAACCGACAGCAGCCGAGACCGCTCCCCCAGCGCAGGTTGCGACAGACGCCGGGACCGAGACACCGTCCGGAGGTCAGTAGGATGGTTGCTCGCCGCACGCGCGAGCCGCTCAGGACCTGCGTGGGATGCCGGCGGGTCCGGGCCAAGAGCGAGCTGGTTCGCATCGTTCGTGGCGCGGGCGGCCGCGCGAGGGTGGACCGCGAGGGCATGGCGAGCGGCCGGGGAGCGTACGTTTGTCCAGAGCAGCCGTGCCTCGACCGAGCGCGAGGCCGCCTGGCTGGAGCGCTGCGGGCGAGCAACGTAGATTTCACAGAGCTCGAAGACGAGCTGCTGGTCGTGTAGGAGAGGGAATGCCGAAACGGGTTTACGAGCTGGCGAAGGAGCTCGATCTGTCGAGCCGCGAAGTGATCGCGGCGCTGGCGGGTCTGGGGTTCATCGCGAAGAGTCATTCGTCGACGGTCGAGAACGACGTCGTCGCGAAGCTGCGCGAAGCGGCCGAGAAGGGAACGCTGAAGCAGCTCGCGACCGCGACGCCGGCCGCTCGTCCGGCGCGCCCGGCTCCTCAGCGTCCAACCGCGGAACGGCCGCCGGCCGAACGTCCGCCCGCTGAACGGCCACCGAGACGAAGCCGCTCACCGTCAACCGAGGCATCACCGTCGCCGAGCTCGCAGCCAAGCTCGGGGTGACGCCGGCAGAGATCGTCAAGAAGCTGTTCTTGCTCGGTGAGATGTACACCGTCGCGCAGTCGTTGAGCGACGAGGCGGCCGAGATCGTCGCGTCCGACTACGGGTACCAGCTCCAGATCGTCTCTCCGGATGAGGAAGAGGACCTGCTCGCCGAAGAAGAGGTCGACGACGAGTCGCAGCTCACCCCGCGGCCGCCCGTGATCACCGTGATGGGTCACGTCGACCACGGCAAGACGCTGCTGCTCGACAAGATCCGGCAGACCGACGTCGTCGGACAGGAGCACGGCGGTATCACGCAGCACATCGGTGCGTATCAGGTGCACAAGAACGGGCGCGCGATCACGTTCATCGACACGCCGGGCCACGAGGCGTTCACTCAGATGCGCGCGCGCGGTGCGCAATCGACGGATATCGCCGTGCTCGTCGTCGCGGCCGACGACGGCGTGAAGCCGCAGACGGTAGAAGCGCTCTCGCACGCCAAGGCCGCTGAGGTACCCATCGTGGTCGCGGTGAACAAGATCGACAAGGAAGGCGCCGACCCGACTCGGGTCCGCCAGCAGCTAACAGAGCTCGAGGTCGTCCCCGAGGAGTGGGGCGGCAACTACCCGTTCGTCGATATCTCCGCGAAGCAGGGGACGCACATCGACGACCTGCTCGACGTGCTGTTGCTGGTCGCCGACATCCAAGACCTCAAAGCGAACGAGAAAGCCCCACCGCGCGGCGTCGTCATCGAAGCGCACCTCGACAAGGGGCGCGGGCCGGTGGCCACGGTCCTCGTGCAGCGCGGAACTCTGCGCGTCGGCGACATCATCGTGTGCGGCACCGCATGGGCTCGCGTGCGCGCGATGCTCGACGACGACGGAAAGCCGCTGAACGAGGCAGGACCGGGCAGCCCTGCGCAGGTGCTGGGGTTCAACGCGGTTCCGGAAGCCGGCGACGACTTCCGGTCCGCTCCCGATGAGCGCGGCGCCCGGCAGATCGCGCAGGACCGTGAGAGCCGCCGCCGCGTCGCCGACATGGTCTCTCGGAAGACGGTAACGCTGGAAGACCTGTACGAGCAGACACGCGAAGGCGAGCTCACAGAGCTGAACGTGATCTTGAAGGCGGACGTTCAAGGGTCCCTGGAGGCCGTTCAAGACGCGCTCGAGAAGATGAAGATGGAAGAGGTCGCCGTGCGGGTCATCCACCGCGCGGTTGGCGCGATCACCGAGAACGATGTGACGCTCGCAGTGCTCAAGCCGGTCTTCGTCGAGGACATCACGGGGCGCGCGCAAGTGCGGGCGACCTTCAAGGTCCCGAAGATCGGCACGATCGCCGGCTGCTACATGGAAGAGGGCAAGGCGACGCGAGGACAGAAGGTCCGCCTCCTTCGCGACGGCGTCGTCGTTTCGGACACGACGGTCTCGTCGCTCCGCCGGTTCAAGGACGACGTCCGAGAGGTGACGTCCGGGTACGAGTGCGGGGTCGGCCTCGATAACTTCCACGACATCAAAGAAGGCGACGTCCTGGAGTTCTACGAAGTGCGTGAAGTCCCTCGCGACTAAGCGCGCGCAGGAGGGAACCATGTTCGTGGGCGTTGCGCGCTACGACTTGCGCCTTCCCGACTGTGCATCCCTGAAGGACAAGCGTTCCGTCGTGCGAACGCTCCAGTCCGCGTTGCAGCAGAAGTTCCGATGTGCCGTCGCGGAGGTCGAGCACCAGGATCTGCGCCAGCGCGCGACCGTCGGAGTTTCGGTTATCGCCGATACCGTGTTCCACGCGAAGCGGATGCTGAGCGAGGTGGAGCGGCGCGTCGAGATCCATCCCGGCGTCGAGTTGCTGCACGCGTGGGTGAGCGTGCTTTCGCCGGAGGACGCATGAGCGGGCCTCGCTCGTACCCGCGCGCCGAGCGCGTGCGCGCGGCCGTCAAGGAGGTGCTCGCCGGCGAGATCGAGCGCCTGCGCGACCCGGGGCTCGGGTTCGTCACGATCACCGACGTCACGATGTCTCCCGATCTGCGGCACGCGAAGGCGTACTACACGGTGCTCGGCGAGTCCGTCGAGCGCGAAGCGAGCCGGGATGCGCTGGCGCGCGCGACGAAGCATCTACGCGCGACGGTCGCTCACGAGGTTCGCCTGCGCTACGCGCCGACGCTCGAGTTCCTCCCCGACCCGGTTCCGGACCGCACCGCGCGGCTGGACAGCATCATCGCCAAGATCCACCGCGTGGAGGACGAGCGATGAGCATCCCAGAGATCGAGTGGGAGCGCGCGCTCGAGGCGATCGACGGAGCGTCGCGGGTTGCCCTCGCGTGCCATCTCGGTCCCGACGGGGACGCGCTGGGGTCGCTGCTCGGCATGACGATCTCGCTCCGAGAGGCAGGGAAGGAGACGGTCGCATCGTGGGGGAGCGATCACTTTGCCACCCCGCCCCACTACA
>VAYV01000024.1:21625-24484 GCA_005883175.1 Actinomycetota bacterium | reverse complement strand
CGGACGCCGCAGGTGATCGAGGCGTATCTCGGCGCGCGCGCAGCCGAGCAGCTGGAGGCGGCGCTGGCGAACGAGAACGGCAAGAAGCCGGCGCGCCGACGCGCACCGGCCAAGACGGCGAAGACGGCGAAAGCGAGACGCCGATGACCGAGCGTCCGCAGATCGGCGATCCGATCCTCGTCGCGTCCGACGTCGACGTCTTCTACGGCAAGGTGCAGACCTTCTACGGCATCGACTTCGAGGTGCGGGAAGGAGAGATCGTCGCGCTGCTCGGCGTCAACGGCGCCGGCAAGTCGACGCTGCTGCGCGCGATCAGCGGCGTCCTCCCGTGTGCGCGCGGCCAGATCACGTTCGAAGGCGCGCGCCTCGACGACCTCGAATCCGACGAGATCGTGCGGCGCGGCGTCGTACAGGTCCCCGGCGGGCGCGGCACGTTCGCCGGCCTGACGATCGGCGAGAACCTGCGGCTCGGCGGCTACATCTTCCGGCGAGACAAGAAGGCCTTGCGCCGCGAGACCGAGCGGGTCCTCGAGTACTTCCCCTGGCTCGCCGGCCGCATGGATCAGCACGCGGGCACGCTGTCCGGCGGCGAGCAGCAGCAGCTGCTCTTGGCGCGCGCGTTCATGAGCCGCCCGAAGCTGATGATGATCGACGAGCTGTCCTTGGGTCTGGCCCCGATCGTCGTCGAGCAGCTGTTGTCCCTCGTGTCCGAGATGAACCGGCAAGGAACCTCGATCGTTATCGTCGAGCAGCATGTGGATCTGGCGCTTGAGTTCGCCGACCGCGCGTACTTCCTGGAGAAAGGCGAGGTCCGGTTCCACGGGCCCGGCGCGGAGCTGCTCGAACGAGACGATCTGCTGCGGTCGGTGTTCTTGGCCGGAGTTGCGGAGGCACAGCTGTGAGCATGTGGCGGAAGGCGATGATCGTGTGCGCGACGGCGGCGCTGGCTGCGCTCGGCGCGGCGCCGGCGAACGCGAAAGCCACGGCGCCGGCAACCACCACCGAGAAGCAGATCAGCGCCGACGCGACGGGCATCGCGTTCGCCGTCCGGCCCAGCGCCGATGAAGGCGGCGCGGCGCCCCTGAACTTCTACATCGGCTACTCGGACGCGAACGCCTCGATGCCAGACGCGGAAGCGGACGGGCAAGCGTCGTGGTACCAGCTCGGCATCGCCGAGACGGCGGCGTTCCAGCCGCCGGAGAACTGCACGCCGCAGAAGAACGCGCAAGCGACCCTTGACGGCGTTAACGATCTGCAAGCGTGGGCGACGGACTACATCCAAGCCGAAGTGAAGACGATCTCCGCCGGCGGCCAGCCGCAGCCGCCCGGCGTCCCCGGCTTGCGGCACGCATGCACGGAACGCTTGCCCGGGTTCGCACAGTCTCGGTTCCCGGCGACGCAGACGATCCCGGTGCGCGCGACCGACGACTACCTCACCAAGCCGTCGTACGCGAACACGTGCCGTCAGGATCCGTCGTCTCCTGCGTGCGACGCGTACAAGCAGTTCTGGCCGACGTTCTCGAGCACTCTCGGCAAGGTCGTGCGCGACGGCTCGTTCGCCGCGACGGCGACCGATCAGCCCTCGCAGGTCTCCGACGGCGTGCTCATGGGCGCAGGCGACGGAACAGTGGTCTCGATCGGCCTGTCGCGCAGCACGTCGGTCGCGCGCGTCGAGGGATCGACGCTCACCGTCCTGGCGACCGAATCGCTCAAAGACATCTGCGTGATGGCGACACCGGCAGGGTGCACGATCTCGATCGATTCCATGGAGCAGTTCGCGCGCATCGTGCAGGTGGCGGGGCAGAAGCCGAAAGCGACCGTCAGCACGATCATCACCGGCGTTCAAGGGCTCGGTCCCGCCGCCGGCGTCACGGCACAGCAGTTGCAGCTGGCGAAGGTGCCCGAGCAGCTCGGCAGCAACCTTCAGCTCGGTGCGGTTTCGCAGACACACTCATGCGACACGGGGGCAGCTGACCCGACGACGCTCATCGCAGACGCCGGAGGCTTGATGATCTTCGGCCGCCAGGCGAACCCCGGTCCCGGGGCAGGCATCATGATCGGCGGCGCGTGCGTGCGCGCGCGCATCGAAGCGAACGAGATCACGATCCCTTCCTTCTCGCCCGGCGTCGGTCTCCCCGGCGTGCCGCCGTCGTCGCTCCTGATCCCGGGAACGAAGGGGCTCCCATGCCTCGGGTGCGGCGTCCCCCGGATCGGAGCGCCGCAGGTCGTCTCTCGCATCGTGACGCGGACCTACCTGCGCGGGCCGCTGGCGTGGCGCACCGCCCCGTACTGGGGGAGCGCGCTCGGCGCGCTCGCGCTCTTCGCCGGTCTGTCGTACCGGTTCCGACGAACGCCGTTGTTCGCGCCGGTCGCGACGGCGACGAACCGTTTCGCGCGCCAGTTCATCCGCGGGTAGAAGGACTCGTACGATTGGAGCACGTCGCACGTCGATAGATGGCGCGTAGCGCGATCTAGTGACATGCAAAGCCCACTGGAACGCCCGACTCGCAGCTCAACGGAGCACCTTCGCGACCGCCGGCGTGGGTATCCTTGTGGCCATGTGCCGCGCCGTGTGGGTGATGATCGTCGCGCCGACGACCGACGCGTCCAAAGCCCTTCGCCGAGCGGCCGGTCCCGATGCTCAGGTCGTCGCGATGGCGACGTCGCCGGATGAAGCGTTGGCGTTGATCGCATCGAGCCCGGCCGACGTGGTGGTGGTCGACGCTGCTCTCGATGGCGCGCGCGAGCTCATCTCGTTACTCTCCCAAGGCTCCTCTCCGCCCGCGATCGTGTGGGTCGGCCCCGCCGCGCCGGACGGCGCGCACGCGTCGATCGACGAGGCGCCGGACGCGCTCGAAG
>VAYV01000024.1:7019-21549 GCA_005883175.1 Actinomycetota bacterium | reverse complement strand
GCAGGACGGGCAGCGCTGGACGTCTTTCCTATTGAGCAGCCCGTGCCGGTCGAGGAGATCCACGACCTGGCTGCGGATCGAGGCTCGGACGGCGCGCGCGAGGCGCGCGTGGTCGGGGGAGATGAAATGCGTCTCCCGGAGGTCGATCACCGCGTGTGACTCGGTCACGGTCGGCCCCTTTCTCCCTTGCCGCACTGTATCTGGCGGATGTGACTATTCCCAGGGGACGGAACGGACAATCATCCTGCGGCTTGCGCCCGTCTCCCCAGGCTGGCACGCTGCCGCCCATGGACAAGCAGTTCTTCGAAGCATTCGATGAGCGGAAGAAAGAATTCGCAGGTCGAGCGGGGGAAGGCGAGGAAGTCACCGCCGAGCTGATCCTGGGGAACGGCCGGATCTACCGGGTCGACCGGATCGTGGAAACCACGGATTCCTGGCTCCACGCGGACGTCCACGAGACCGAAGACGACTCCCGGCAGCTCTCGGTCGTCCTGCCCTACTACCAGATCACGCAGGTCCTTTTCGAGCGTCCCAAGCCCAAGATGAGGCACGCGGGGTTCAGCCGCTAGCGTGGTGCGCGCGCGGCGAACATCGCCGCGATCAACGGCATCGCTTCGTGCTCGGCTGCCGGATCCACGATCGCGTTGATCACGCTGGGTTTGGCGGAAACGAGCGCGTTGGTGACGGCGATCTCGAGCTGCTTCGGTGTCTCGACGCGATCCCCGGTGCCGCCGGCGAACTCGGCGAGCAGCTCGTAGGGCGCGACGGGCAGGTCGCTCGCCAGCGCGCGCCCGTGCAGCGCCCGCTGCAGGTGACGCACGATGCCCCAGCCGCCGTCGTTGCCGATCACGGCGGCGACCGGCAAGCCGTGCCGGGCAGACGTCTCCACTTCCATCGCCGTGAACCCGAACGATCCGTCCCCGCACACTGCAACGACCGGCCGGTCGGGACGAGCAGCCTTCATCCCGATGGCCCACGGCAGCCCCATACCGAGCGCACCCATCGCCGAGGCCGACGAGGTGTGGAACGACGACGGCGCGCGCGCGGGGATCGCATCGATCGCCCACAGCGCGAGCTCGCCGGCGTCCACCGTTACGATCGCATCCGGCGGAAGCTTCGACGCGACCTCCGCGATCATGCGCCCCGGATGGAGCGGCGCCGACGAGATCTGCGCGCGCTTCGCAACGTCGGCCGCACGCGCATCAACCGCGTCGCGCAAACGCTTCACCCACGCGTCGGTGTCGAGAGCTGTGGCGTCTCGTACAAGAGCGTCCAACATCGATCGGGGGGATGCGACGAGCGCGATCTCGGCGGGGCGGCCGATCGCGAACGCGTTCGGATCTTGGTCCAGGCGGATCAGCGTGCAGCCCGGATGGAACGCGCCGTTGCCCATGAGCACGTCGAGCTCCGCTCCGAGCACGAGCGCGATGTCTGCGTCGCCGAAGATCGTCTGCGCCGCCGGCGCGAGCAGGTTCGGGAATCCCATGCACAGCTCGTGATCGTCGGAGAGCAGCCCTCGCGCGGCGCGCGCGGTGAACACCGGGATGCGCGCGCGCTCGGCGAACGCGCGCAACGCGTCGCCGGCACCGTCCCAGAAGCACCCGCTCCCGGCGATGATGACGGGTCGCTCGGCCGAACCGAGGAGGCGCGCGATCTCCGAAACGTTCGGTGTCTCTCCATCACGTTCCGACGTGCGTAGCGAGAGTTCTTCCACACCGCGTTCCACTCGGCTCTGCTGCACGTCCATCGGTAATTCGACGACAACCGCACCCGGCCGTGGTGCGACGGCGATCTGGCAACTCCGAGAGATCAGCACCGAGGCTTCCTCTGGGTTTTCCAACAGAACGGACCACTTCGAGATCGGCTCCGCTATCGCGGCCTGGTCCTGATCGCCCGGGTGTCCCTTCCCGCGATCGCTCAACGCCACCCCGCCGGTGATGCACACGACCGGGATCCCCGAGAACGTCGAATCCGCGAGAGCCGTCGCCGCGTTCGTCAGCGCAGGCGTGTTCGACACGACGACGACGCCCGGCTCGGCCGTCGCCAACGCCCAGCCGGCGGCCATCCACGCGGCGCCTCGCTCGTCGCGCGCGTCGACGATCCGGATCTGCTCGTCGTCGCACGACTCCAGGATCGGATTGGTGTGGTCGCCGCACAGCGCGAATACCGTCGACACGCCGTGCGCGCGTAGCGCCCGTGCGACTTCCGATGCGCCCGTCGCCACGTGCGCCGAGCTAGTGCTCGGTCCCTTCTTCGACGACGTCGAGCGGTTCCTCCCCGCGCGCGACCCGGTTGCAGTTGGCCATCGCCGCCTGAAGGATGCGCAGCAGCGACTCCGCGGTGACGCCGGCCATGTGCGGTGAGAACGTCACGTTGTCGAGTGCGAGCAACGGATCGTCCGGCGGCGGCGGCTCCGGGTCGTAGACGTCGAGCGCGGCTGCTCGGATGCTCTTCGATCGAAGGGCATCAACGAGTGCATCGTGATCGACCACCGGACCGCGCGACGTGTTCACCAGGATCGCTTCCGGTTTCATCATCTCGAGCTCGCGCGCGCCGATCAACGCTTTCGTCTTGCCGGTCGCCGGCACGTGCAGCGTCACCACGTCGGCTTCGCGTAACAGCGCGTCCAGCTCGCGGTACTCGGCACCGAGCTGCTGCTCGACGTCGGGGCCGGGCCGGTACGCATCGTGGTACACGATCTTCATGTCGAAGCCGCGCGCGCGCTTCGCGACCTCGCGTCCTATGCGGCCGAGACCCACGATCCCGATGGTCTTGCCGGCGAGCTCGAACACGCCCTCTTGCATGAGCGTGACGTTCGCGAACTCACCGCGCGCTAACGCGTTGTGCCCTTGGGTCAGTCGCCGCGATGCGGCGCCGGCCATCAAGATCGTCCACTCCGCCACCGTGTGCGCCTCGGCGCCCGAAGACGCGACGGTCGCGACGGGAACGGCGGCCGCGCGCGCAGCCTCGACGTCGACGTGCTCGAAGCCGTGCCCGGGAACCTGGATGAGGCGCAGCTTCCGGCACCGGTCGATCAGCGATGCGTCGACGCGCGCGAGGGCGGCGAGGATGAACTCCGTTTCGGCCGCGACGTCGTCGGGCACGTCCTCCTGCGCGCCGAACCCTTTCACTTCCCATCCCTCGCCGAGGAGGTAGCCGAAGAAGGTGCCCGCCATCGCCGGCTCGTGCGGCGGCTGCACCAGCGCGATCGCCTTCATGTCTGCTCCCCGGCGCCCACGACCAGGCAGGATAGAAGCGAGGCGGCTCCCGACGCGAAACATCCGCTCGGACCGGGGTTACCCTGCCGGGCAGATGAGCGACCTCGAGGATGCGCTCGAGCGCGCGCGTGCGGGCGACGCGAACGGGATGGCCGAACTCTACCGAGCCTACGCGGCGCCGCTGCTCGCGTACCTCGTCACCCAGGTGCGGCGCCGGGAGGACGCGGAGGATCTGCTGGGCGAGGTCTTCCTGTCTGCGATGCGGGATGTGTCGCGGTTCGATGGGAACATCGGCGGCTTCCGGGCGTGGCTCTACCGGATCGCGAGCAACCGGGCCGTCGACCTCGCACGGCGGAACGCGCGCCGGCCGGAGGAGCCCTTGGCGGTCGCGGAGGAGGCTTGAGCGCGCCGGAGATCGCCACCGTGGTCGGGAAGCCGCTCGGAGCGGTCAAGGCGCTGCAGCATCGCGCTCTAGTGAACCTCACCAAGGCCCTCGGCGGGCCGTACCCAGGCGTCCCCGAAGGGCGCTTGGAAGGACGAGAGGAGACCATTGACTGACGCGCGCGAGCACGACGCCCTGGATGCTGCTTTGGACCGGCTGGTCCGAGGCGAGCCAGCATCTGCTCCCGAGGGGCTGGAACCTCTTCTCCAGACGGCTCGTGCCGCGCGCGAAGCGTTTTCCATCGCGGTGCCCGACGAGGTCGCCCGCGCCCACGTCGCCTCGCTGACCGGGGTGGCGACGTTCGGGCGCAGGCGACCTCGGCACCGCATCGCGCTCGTTCTGATCGCCGCGGCGATCACCGCGATCCTGCTGGGGGGAGCGGCCGTCACCGCGTCGGCCTCCGCGCTTCCCGGCGAGATCTTGTATCCGGTGAAGCGGGCCGTGGAACGGATCGAGCTCGTGATCCACAGCGATCCCGCCTCGCGCGCGCAGCTTCACATCGAGTTCGCGCAGCGGCGCCTCGCGGAGCTGAGCGCTCTGCAAGCTCTGCGGCGCGCCGGTCAGAAGGTCGACGTCGGCGCCGCGATGAGCTCGTACCAAGCGGAGGTTAAGGCTGCAGAGGACGCACTCGCCGATGACGCGTCGAGCGCCGGGTATCAGGCGCTCGCCGCGACCCTAGACGCACAGCTGCAACGCCACCTCGCGGTGCTCGCCGCGCTGAGGGTGGGCGCGATCCCCGGGCCGGCGCAGGTTGCGATCACCAACGCGATCCAGCACGTCGACGAAGCGCACAGCGCGCTTACGAGAACACCGCCGGCCAAGAAGCCCAAAGCGCCTCCCACGGGGCGCCCGTCGACACCGGGGGCGTCGCCGAGCCGCTCGCAACCCCACCGGTAGCGCACTGTGCGCGCGCGAGGGGCGCTACTGGTCCAGCTTCCAGAGCCGAACCGCGTTGCCCGCGAGGATCTTCTCGCGCTCGGTCGGGTCGATGCCGACGAACGTTTCGTCGATCACTTTGCGGCTGTACGGCCAGTCGCACCCATGGTGCGGGTAGTCGGTCGACCACATCATGTTCTCGACGCCGACGGCGTGACGGATCTGCAGGCCGATGACGTCCATGATGAAGGTCGCGGCGAAGTTCTGGTGCCAGTAGTAGCTCGGCGCCTCTTTGATGTTGATCTCGCCCCAGCCGCGGTTGCGCCAGTAGCGGTCGTCGAGCTGCTCCATGAAATGAGGGATCCAGCCGACGCCGGTCTCGATCAAGATCACCTTGAGATCCGGGAACCGGTCGAAGATTCCTTGGAAGATCATGTTGCCGAGCGTGGGCGGCACCATCGCGAACACGCCGGCCATCCCGCCGATCGCGCGCTGGTTCGCGTTCGGCGCGCCTTTCTTGACGCCCTGCGTTGCGGTCGAGCCGGCCTTCTGTGCCTTCATGCGCGACTCGCGCCCGATCACGTTGATGTGGATCGTGAGGGGCAAGCCCGACTCGACGAGCGCGGCCCAGAACTTGTCGTCTTCGGCCGACAGGTTCTCCTTGCCGGACGGCCAGCACCCGATCACGACACCTGTGGCGCCGTTCTCTTTGGCCTTCTCGAGGTAGCGGATCGCGTTGTCGACGCCCGTCGACGGGAGCTGGAACATCGGGATCTGGCGCTTCGGGTCGACGGCGAACTCGTCGAACGCGAACTCGTTGTAGGCGTCGACACCGGCGTGCACCAGCTCGTCGTCGGCGTTACCCAACCAGTGCCCGATCGTGCGCTGCGGAGGGAAGATGATCTCGGCGTCGATGCCGTCGATGTCCATGTCCTCGAGGCGCGCCTTCCCGTTGAAGCAACCCGGGCGCACATCGGGATCGTCGTAGCTGACCCCGTGCCATCGGAAGTCTTCGAAGCGCTTCCCCGGCGTCGTCGTCAGGCCGATCGGGTCCGGGTTCGCCGAGCCCGCGTAGAGCCAGGCATCGCCGCCTTCGTGGTCCTTGACGAGCTTGGGCGCGTGCTCTTGATACTTCTCCGGCAGGTGGTTCTTCCAGATGTCCGGCGGCTCGGTGATGTGAACGTCGGCAGAGATGATCTTGTAGTTCATTGGACACCTCCTGACCTGCGAGGTTAAGAGTCACCTGACGACGGTGTCAACGCAGACGACATCGCCGGAGGAATTGTCAGGGCACCCTACGTCTCGGCTTGGAGGTTCACGATGAAATGGAACGGGGCGGTCGTGTTGATAACGGGCGCGTCTCGCGGCATCGGCCGGGAGATCGCCGTCGCCGCAGCGAAGCGCGGCGCTCGCGTCGGCCTCATGGCGCGTTCCAAGGACGAGTTAAGCGAGGTGCTCGACGCATGCGGCGGCAAGGGCGCGATCGCCGTCGGCGACGTCGCCGAACGCATGCAAGTCGAGGGCGCGCTCGACGCGCTCCAACGGGAGCTTGGACCCGCCGACGTCCTGGTGAACAACGCCGGCATCGGGGCCTACGGGCGGGTGACGGAAACCGACGTAGAAACGTTCGAGAAGATGATGCGCGTCAACTACTTCGGAACCGTGTACGCGACGAAGGCGGTCTTGCCCGGGATGATCGAACGCGGTCGTGGCCACATCGTGATGATCGCCTCGATCGCCGGACGCATCGGCGCCCCGCTGGAGGCCGGCTACTCCGCGTCGAAGTTCGCGATGGTCGGCTTTAGCGAAGCGCTCTCGATGGAGATCAAGCGGAAGGGCGTCGGGTTGAGCATCATCGATCCCGGGCCGGTGGACACGCACTTCACCGAGGCGCGCGGCGTCCCGTTCGCCGCCAACACGCCGAAGCCGGTGAAGCCCGAGGCCGTTGCCTCGCTCGTGATGCGCGCCGTCGAGCGCAACAAGGCGGAGAAGTTCATCCCTTCCTGGCTCGGGCCTGCCTACACGTTCAAGACGCTCGTCCCGCCGGCGTACCGGGTCGGGACCATGAAGACGTTCGGCGATCTTCTGAAGTAGATCAGGCGCGCGCGCGCAACAGGCGCGCCACGCGCTCGCGGTGGAACGTGGCGTCGCCGAACGCGACCTCGTTCGCTTTCGCGCGCTTGAAGTACAGGTGCATGTCGTGCTCCCACGTGAAGCCGATGCCGCCGTGGATCTGGATCCCGCTCTGCGCGACGCGGCGATACGCGTCGGCCGCGAACGCCTTCGCCATCGAGATAGCGAGCGACGAGTCGGGCAGCGCGCGTTCGGCGGCCCACGCGGCGTAGTACACGGCCGAACGCAGCGACTCGACGTCGACGAGCATGTCCGCCGCCCGGTGCTTCACCGCTTGGAACGAGCCGATCGGCCGGCCGAACTGGGTGCGCGCCTTCGCGTACTCGACGGCCATCTCCGTCACGCGCTCGGCGCCGCCCAAGCTTTCGGCAGCGATCGCGAGAGATGCTCGATCGAGCAACCTGTGCACCGACGACAGGTCGGACGATCCGAGCCGCTCCGCGGGAGCGCCGTCGAACCGAAGGTGCGCGAGTCTGCGCGTCTGATCCATCGTCGCAACGGGGGTGCGCGCGCTCGGCTCGCAGATGTAGAGCGCGCTCTCCTCGTCCGAGGTGTGCGCGACGACGACGATCGTTTCTGCGATCGCGCCGTCTGCGACGAAGAGACGCTCGCCGCGCAGATGCCCGCCGAGTTCCTCGACGTCACCCAAGCCTGCGGCGACCGTCGCGACGAGATCGCCCGACGCGATCCGGGGCAGCAGCGCGCGCTTCTGGTCATCGGACCCCGCGTCGGCGATCGCCATCCCGGCGAGCACCGTCGACAGGTACGGGCCCGGCGCGACCACTCGGCCCATCTCTGCGAGGAGGATCGACAGTGCGATCGGCCCCATACCGAGGCCGTCGTGCTCGGCGGGGAGCGGAAGCGCGAGCCACCCCTGCTCGGCCATCTGCTTCCACACCTCGTCGCGATAGCCGCGCTCGTCGTCCATCATCGCCCGCGCGTACCCGATCGGTGCCTCGCGCTCCAGATACCGTCGAGCAGCATCGCGCAAGTCCCGTTGTTCGTCGTTCAGGTCGAAGTCCACGTCGGTCTCTTTCGGACGGGCGGGCTTTTGTGGCTCGCGCGGCGCCGAGTATAACGTCGGACCCACAAACGAACGGAGGGAACGATGATCCGCGGCGAGGGAACCGAGGTCGTACGCGGGGTAACTCCCAAGGACGTGTGGGAGTTCGTGCTCGACCCCGCGCAGTACACGAAAGCGGACACGAAGATCATCTGGGTGACGAAGCTGGCCGAGACGGACGACGGCATGATCGGGCTCGAGGAAGGAAAGTTCTTCGGCATGCGAGGCTCCGTCGTGACCCGGTACCGGTGGACGCCGGACTACCGGAGCATCAACGTCACGCTGATCCACGGCCTGCTGAAGTCGTTGAACGCGTACTTCGAGATCGACGAGGTCGACGGCGGCACGAAGATCCATCACGTCGAGGAGATGGAGATGGCGTTCGGGCCGTTCGGCAAGGTGCTCGAGATCGGCGCCGGCAAGTGGCTTGCCGATTCGGTCCGGCAGGAGGTCGCCGAGATCAGACGTTTGCTCGAAGCGGGGGAGCGAGGGAAGGGACCGTGAGCGACATCCTTCTTGTGGAAGACCACGCCGGCGTCCGAAAGCTGACCCTCAACCGGCCGGATCGGAAGAACTCGGTCTCACCCGAGCTTCGCGAAGAGCTGCTTGCGGCGATCGACGAAGCGCGCAGCGACGACGAGATCCGCTGCCTCGTGATCACCGGCGCGGGTGACGCGTTCTGTTCGGGCGTCGACCTCGGCCGCTCGAAGGTGACCAAGGACGCGTCGGCCGGCGAGCAGCGCGCGCCCGACCTTCGTCTCGTTCGGGAGTCGATGAAGCGGGGCATGCAGCGCGTCGTCACGGCGCTCTGGGAGCTCGACAAGCCGGTGATCGCATCGGTGAACGGCGTCGCAGCCGGGGGCGGTGCGCAGCTCGCCCTCTTCTGCGACCTCGTCATCGCGTCCGAATCGGCGCGCTTCATCGAGATCTTCGTGAAGCGCGGTCTCGCGATCGACTCCGGCGGTGGATGGTTGCTGCCACGCCTGATCGGTTTGCCGAAGGCCAAGGAGCTCGTCTTCTTCGGCGAGCCGCTTTCCGCGCGCGACGCGCTCGACATCGGGCTGATCAACCGAGTGGTTCCGGACGACTCCCTGGCCGACGCGACGAACGAATGGGCCAGCAGGCTCGCCGCCGGGCCGACGCGCGCGATCGGCTTCTCGAAGCGGCTGCTGAACCGCGCGATCGACTCCGACCTGGCGGCGGCGCTCGACGAAGAGGCCGCGGTTCAGGCGCTCAACAGCACGAGCGACGACTTCAAGGAAGGCGTGCGCGCATTCGCCGAGAAGCGATCTCCGGAGTTCAAGGGTCGTTGAGCGACGTCGTCATCCGTCCGGTCGGTCCCGAGGACGTCAAGAATCTCCAGCGCAACTGCTTCCCGCGATCGACGCACGATGAGGTTCACCGGCTCGTCGAATCGAGCCTGCGCGGCGCGCTCGAGGGCCGATACATCCACCTGGTCGCAGAGGATGACGGCGAGATCGTCGGAACGATCGAGCTGGGCGCGCAGGGCGGACGTTCGCGGCACCGTGGTGAGCTGTTCCGCTTCGTCGTCGCAGAGTCACACCGTGGAAAGGGCATCGCGCGCAGGCTGCTCGAAACGGTCATCGAAGAGGCCAAGCGGATGGACATCGAGATGATCGACGCGGCCGCGCGCGCCGGAACACCGGCGGAGGACGCGTTCCGCAAGCTCGGCTTCGTTGAGTTCGGGCGATTGCCCGGGGGCTTGGTCATGGACCCCGAAGAGGTCTACGACCTCGTGTACTTCTACCTGCCCGTCGAGGGCTAGGCCTGCTTGCGCTGACCGAACAGCGCCTCGTACCAGATCGCGGCGATCGTATCGATGACCACGTCGCGCTTGAAAGGCCCGCCGCGCACGAGCCAGAAGTAGCAGAAGCGTTCCAGCATCGAGACCAACGCGACGGCCGCGGTACCGGGATCGACTGGGTGACGAAGGCCCGCATCCACGCCGCGCGCGATCGTGTGCGCGATGCGCCCGGCGAACTGTCCGAGGACCTCCCGGCCGAGCTGGTCGAAACGGCTGTCCTCCATCTCGGCGGTGATCCACGCGTTGATGACGGGTGAGTGGCGCTCGTATTCGTCGACGAAACGCTCGACCCACGCGCGCAGCTGTTCGTACCCCTCCTCGCCAACCTCGATCCCCTCGAGCTCGTCGGCGAGCGCGTACATGTGGTCCGCCGTGGCGACGGCGAGCGCCTCGAGGACGTCCTGCTTGTTGGCGAAGTAGAGGTAGAAAGCGCCGTGGCTGGTCCCGGCTTTCTGCGTGATGTCGTCGACGCGCGCGGCCGAGTACCCGCGCTCCAGGAACACCTGGCGAGCGGCTTCGAGCAGCTTCACGCGCGTCCGCTCGCCCTGCTCGCCGATCACGCGTTCTTGCTGGACGGACTTCGCTTTCTTCGCCACGGCGCTCATCATAGGGGGCCCGATGAGACCCCTGCATCGATGGTCGTGCGTGCGATGCACGCCGCCAACAGCTGCTCAGGCGAGAACACTCCGTGTTGCAAGCGCGTAAGCGCTGGTAGCGATCCAGCACGATATTTCGTGCTCATTTGTTACCAACTAACATTTCGAGCAGCCGGCGCGCGCCGGGACGGCCGCCCGTCACTCGTGTCACGACACCGGGTCCTACAGTAGCCTCACGTCGGCATGAACTCAGAGCTTCGTGGCTGGATCGACCGGCACTTCACGGTGCCGCGGGGCGGGCGCTCGAAGGTGATGGCGCTCGCGGACGCCGTCGCCGACAACGTACGGCCGGGCGACGCGGTTCACCTCGGTGTAACGCACTCGCGCGGCAGCGCTGCGTTCTGGGAGCTGATCAGACGGTTCCGGGGGACTGATCCGCGGCTGACGTTGCTCGCGGTCCAGATGACGAGCCCGGAGGCGCCGCTGGTTCACACGGGCCTCGCGACGAAGATCGTCACCTCGTGGTCGGGCGACTCGTACATGTCGCCGGGGCCGAACGGCGTGTACCAGCGCGCGTGGATGTCGGGCGGCATCGAGTTCGAGCACTGGTCGATCCTGACGTTCGTGCAGCGGCTAGCCGCCGGCGCGCGCGGCCACCCGTGGGCGCTGACGTCATCGACCGCCGGCTCGTCGATGGAGAAGGACAACGACGTCCAGGTGATGGAGGACGGGACCGTCATGATCCCCGCCCTGGTGCCCGACGTGTCGATCTTTCACGCGCCGGCCGCCGACGAGCAAGGGAACGTCCTGTTCTCTCCGCCGCTCATGGAGAACGTCTGGGGTGCTCTCGCCGCACGCCGCGGCTGCATCGTGACCGTCGACAAGATCGTCGATCAGTCGTACGTGCGCGCGCACGCGCACATGACGAGGATCCCCGCCTCCGCCGTGCGCGCGGTCGTCGAAGCGCCGTTCGGCGCGCATCCGGGAGGGCTGCTCCCCACCGGGCTAGAAGGCATCACGGCGTACGGCGAGGACTACGAGTTCTGGGCAGACATCAAGAAAGCGTCGCGCGATCCGAGCGCTATGGACACGTGGATCCGCAAGTGGGTGCTCGAGCTCGGAACGCACGAGGCGTACGTGAAGAAGCTCGGCCACGAACGATTCACACGTTTGCGCCGTCGCGCCGATCCGCAGGGTTTCTACGCGGAGCTCGAAGAGTCGCTCGTCACGACCGGCATCGACGCGCCGGCCAACGCCGTGGAGTGGGCGGTCGTGGCCGCCGCGCGCGAACTGCGCGCGCGCATCCGTGCGAACGGTTACACGGCGATGTTGGCCGGTGCCGGCGTCGCGAACTTGGCGGCGTGGCTCGCCGCGTACGGCCTTGCGGAAGAGCAGATCCCGATCGACCTCGTCGCGGAGATGGGGCTGGTCGGGTACTGGCCGCGACCGGGCGAGCCGATCCTTTTCAACCAGCGCAACTTCCCAACCTGCACGATGCTGACCGACATCGAGACCACGCTGGGGATCGTGATGGGCGGCGGCCGGGCGCGCGCGATCGGTGCGCTGGGTGCGGCGCAGGTCGACAAGCAAGGGAATATCAACTCGACGCAGATCCCCGGCGAGACCCTCCTGATGGGGTCCGGCGGAGCGAACGACGTCGTGACCTGCGCGACCGAGTCGATCGTGGTCGCAGCGCAGTCGAAGGGCCGTTTCGTCGAGCAGGTGCCGTACATCACCGGTCCCGGCGACCGCGTGGGTGCGGTGGTGTCCACGCTGGGCGTGTTCCACAAGAAGGACGGCGAGCTGATCCTCACCGGCGTGTTCGGCGACGACCCGATCCGCGCCGCGCGCGAGTGCATCGCGCGCTGCGGGTGGAAGCTTCAGGTCGCGCGCACGCTGCAGGTCATCGAAGCGCCGTCGCGCGAAGAGATAAGGATGCTTCGCATCATGGACCCGCGGGGCTGGTTCCGTGGCTAGCTAACGAGCATGAATCGACTGCGCATCTCGTAGGACCGCCACCGTCTTCCGTCGATTCATGCTCGCTCGATCCCGCGGCGCAGCACGTATTTCTGAACCTTGCCGCTCAGCGTCCGCGGGAACGCGTCGACGATTTCCAGCCGCTCGGGGGTCTTCTGCTTCGCGACGCCGCGCGCCTTGAAGTGCTCGAGCACCTCGTTGAGCGTGAGCGGCTGGCTCTCGCGCGTGATCACGAACGCGCACACGCGCTCCCCGTAGCGCTCGTCCGACACCGGCGTCACGGCGGCCTCTTGCACCTTCGGATGCTCGGCGAGGATCTCTTCCACCTCGCGCGCGCTGATGTTCTCGCCGCCGCGGATGATGATGTCTTTCTTGCGGTCGGTGATCGTGAGGTAGCCCTCCGCGTCGAACCGTCCGATGTCGCCGGTGCGGAACCAGCCGTCCTCGGTGAAGGCGTCCGCGTCCATCGCAGGGTCCATGTAGCCCAGGAACTGGTCGGGCCCGCGGCTGATGATTTCGCCTTCCTCGCCGGGGCCGACGTCGTTCAAGTCGTCGTCGATCAGCCGCACCTCGACGTCGAGCATCGGCCGACCGTCGGTGTGCGCGCGCTTCTCGAGCGGATCGTCCTTCGTGCCCATGGTGATCGAGGGGTGCTCCGTGCAGCCGTACGCGCGCATCGACCACCAGCCGACACCCGCGGCCTGCTCGACCAGTGTCGGAGGCACGCCGGCGCCGCCCAAGCCGAACTCGCGAAGTGATGAGACGTCGTAGTCCTTGAAGTTCGGCGCATTCAGCAGCGTCGCGAGGAAGAACGTCGCGCCGCCGGTGAACGTGATGCGGTGCTCCTGGATCAATTGGAGCGCCCACGACGGGTCCCAGCCGTCCATCAGAACGAGCGCCTTGTAGCCGAGCATGAACGGCGCGATCAGCGCCGAGTAGATGCCGGCGATGTGGCCGATCGGATTGGGGCACAGGAACACGTCGTCCGGACCGCCGCCCGACGCGGCGGCGATCGCGCGCAGCTCCGAAAGCAACGTGTTGTGCGAGTGGACGACGCCCTTCGGGTCGGACGTGGTGCCGCTCGTGTACGCGAGGATGTGGGGCTCGTCCGGCGAGATGTTCGGGCGCGGGAAGTCGGGCGTTGCGCGCTCGGCCACATCGCCGAACGACAAGCAGTCGTCGGGGACCTTCTCGCCGACGACGATGACGTTCTGGAGATCGGGGAGGCGCGGACGGATCTCCTGCACCATCGCGAGGTAGTCAACGCCGCGCCAGGTGTCGGGAACCATGAACACCTTCGCGCGCGACTGACGAAGGATGAACTCGACCTCTTTCGCTTGGTAGATGTGGATGATCGGCGTGACGACGACGCCCAGCGCCGCGCAGGCGTGATACGTGAGGCACGCCTCCATCCAGTTCGGCATCTCCATCGCGAGCACGTCGCCCTTGCGCAAGCCGAGCGCGTGCAGCGCACCGGCGAGTTGCAGGCCGCGCTCGTGCATCTGCCTGAACGTGAGCTCGGCGGGACGGTCGGGCGACGCCACGATGAACCGCCGGTCGGGGAACGTCACGGTGCAGCCTTCCTCGAGCACATCGTTGAACGTGCGCGTGCCCCACAGACCGCGCGCGCGGTACTCGCCGAAGAGCTGCGCGCGCACCTCTTGGCGAGGGAAGGCTTGGTCGATCATCGCGCGGCGATTCTACGGATGAGGCGTGTCGCCGGTGAAAACTAGGGGACGACGGCGTCGACCTCTGCGACGAGCGGGAGCGCACCGAGCGAGCCGAAGAGCTCACGCGCACTCTCGAGGTGTTTGGCCGCTTCTTCCTTGCGACCCAGAGCCGCCAAGCATCGCCCGGCGCCGAAAAGCGAGTGTCCTTGCTCGAGCGGCATGGAGAACGCCTCCCAGTTCGCCGCAGCCTCAACGTACTCCCGCAGTCCCTCCTCGAGGTTCCCTTGCGCCTCGTTCAACGCGGCACGCCCAGCGGCCACCGCGTAGCGGTCTCGCGTCAAGCCCGGGCGTATGCGGTCGAGGATCCGCCGGAGTGTTTCGGTTTGATCTGCTGCCACGAAGATCCGAGCTGCGTCCGGCAGCTGCCAGCAGATGTACACGGGAACGTCGCCCGAGACCTCGACGAACTCGTTCGCAAGCTGGACCGCGCGCGTTGTGTTCTTCGCTGTGAGCTCCCACATCGCCGCGGTGATCAGCAATGGCGCCAGCAGCTGCGCGTCGCCGATGCGGCGCACCTTCGGAAGGTATTCCTGGATGGTCTGTCCGGAGGCGGCGACGTTGTTTCGAAGGAGTTGAACACGTGATTTGAACGGGAGCGCTACGGCTGCGGTGGAGGTTGTTCCTCCTGCCTCGACCCACGCGGTCACTTCGTCGGTAGCAGCGATGACAT
>VAYV01000024.1:0-6923 GCA_005883175.1 Actinomycetota bacterium | reverse complement strand
CGATACCGCCCAGGTCTCCGGGGTCGCATCTGGCGCCGCCGCGGAAGGCAAGTGCCCGGGCGACCGCTGAGTCCATCCCGAGCTTCGAGCCGAGATCGATCGCACGTTGAGCGAGCTCCTTCGCGCGCTCCGATCTGCCGGATACAAGTGCCTGCCCGGCGAGCGAAACGTATGCCCCCGCTAGCAGAAGCCCGGGCGGTTGGCGTTCCAGGATGCTGATGCCCTCGTCTGCGACCGCGTCACCTTCCTCCGACTCACCTTCGAGATGGAGCGCGTTCCCCAGCTTGACGAGCAACGCCCCTAGCCCGAGGTCGTCGTTGCGTGCGCGGAACCGTTCGGCTTCTTTGCGCATGATGGGGATCGCTGGCCCAGCACCCTCGGCCTGCATCAACGAAAAGACAACCTTCTGCACGAGATCGATCCGACGAGGGTCTTCCTCTGAGGCGAGCTCGAGCGCGCGGCCGTAATAGCGGGCCGCGGTGCCGATGTCGAGGACACATGCCCGGTCGCCCGCAAGCTCCAGGAAGGACCGCGCGCGCTCCTCAAGTGCGAGCACCTCAGCGGAGAGCCCTGATGCGCGCGCAAGATCCAAGGCTTGCTCGTAGTGGTACGCGAGTAGCTCTGCCTGGTCCGCCACGCGGTCACCCGCCGTCTGCTCGATCCATTCGGCCGCGGCGCGGTGCTTCTGCGCGCGCGACCCGCGGGGGATCTGTCCGTAGGCGACATCGCGGACGAGGACGTGCCAGAACGCGTACTCGGCTTGGTCTTTCACCGACGAGTTCCGAGCGGGACGGACGATCTCGCGCCGGGCCAGCTCGTGCAGCGCGGCTCTTGCGGCCTCCTCCGCCAGGTCGCCCATCGTGGCGACGGCGCCGGACCAGAACACCTTGCCGACGACAGCGGCGTCCTGCAGCAGCGCCTTGCGCGCGGCCGGAACCGTGTCCAGACGCGCGGCGATCAGTGCGTGGACCGTGTCCGGCACGCTGACCTCGAGGTCGGCAGTGACCTGGAGTTTCCCGTCCTCTCGAGAGATGACGCCGCGGTCGAACAGCATGCGCACGAACTCTTCCGCGTACAGCGGATTGCCGCCCGACCGCTCGACGACCATCGACTGCAGCTTCTTCGGCAATTCCGTTTCTTGGAGCAGCCCTGCGATCAGCTCGGAGGTCTCCTCCGCCGTCAGCGGTGAGAGCGCCAACGTCGTCGAGTTCCGCTTGCCGCCACCCCACCCCGGGTGCGCGTCGTACAGCTCGGGCCGCGCGGTGCAGACCACGAGGAGCGGGACGCCGGAGGCCCATTCCACAAGGTGCTCGATGAAATCGAGCATCGCGGCGTCTGCCCAGTGCAGGTCTTCGAAGACGAGGATCGTTGTTCGGTGCATGGCGAGCGCTTCGAGAAAGCGGCGCCATGCGGTGAACGCCTCGGTCCGCTCGACGGTCGAATCCAGCTCGATCGCGGCGCCGACCAGCGGGGCGAGGCGCGCGCGCACCCAATCGCGCTCGGTCGCGTCCTGGATCAGAAGCCCGAGCGCCGTGGCCAGCATGTCGCCCGCTTGCGCGGGCGTGTCGGTCTCGAGGATCCCCGCCTGCGCTTTCACCAGCTCGCCGAGCGCCCAGAACGTGATGCCTTCGCCGTACGGCAGGCACCGGCCTTGGCGCCACTGCACGATCTCCGCCAGCTCGTCGACGAAGTCGCTGAACTCGCTCAGCAGCCGGCTCTTGCCGACGCCCGGCTCGCCCATGACGGTCGCGAGCTGGATCGACTGCTCGCGCGTCGTGCGCCAGTAGAGGTTCTCCAGCATCGTTAGCTCGTATCGGCGTCCGACGAACGGGCTGCTCGCATACCGCTCCGTCTCCAAGCCGAACTTCGCGCGCGGCGACTTCGCCCACCACAGCCGCACGGGCTCCGCCTTGCCTTTCACCGTTACAGGCGAGAGCTCTTCGTAGTCGAATAGATCCTGCGTCAGGCGGTGCGTTGTCTCGCCGACGGCGACGCCGCCGACCGGCGCGACGCCTTGCAGTCGCGACGCGGTGTTGACGACGTCACCGGTGACCATCCCTTCGCCGAGCTCTGGGCGCGCGCCCAGCGCGACGACGACCTCGCCGGTGTTGACGGCGACGCGCGCGCTCAGCCCGAGGCCGGGGTCCGCTTCGTTCAGCTCATCGATGGCTTGTTGGATACGCAGGGCCGCGCGGACGGCGCGCTCGGCGTCGTCTTCGTGCGAGATCGGGGCGCCGAAGAGCCCGACGACCGCGTCGCCGATGAACTTCTCGACGGTGCCGCCGCGCGCCTCGATCAGCTCTTTGAGTCGCTGGTGGTACGGTCGCAAGCGCGCGCGCACGTCTTCGGGGTCGGCGGCCTCAGAGGCCGCCGTGAAGCCGACCAGGTCGGCGAAGAGCACGGACACGACCTTTCGCTCTTCGCCTTTGGCGGCGGGCGCGGCGAGCGGGCTGCCGCAGTTCAAGCAGAAGCGAGCGTTGGCTGGGTTGTCCTGCGAGCAGTTCGAGCAGACCGGCATCGCGGCGAGTCTAACGTGCGCGCCCACGCCCCCGAAACCGCCGTCTGGAATGTCGGTTCCTTGGACTGGCGCGCGGGCCGCGTGCGAAGGTGTACGCGTTCGGACGACCCTGGAGGGCGCCATGCACGGCGGAACGTTCACTGCGAACTGGCTCAAGGAACAAGGGGTAACCGACGTCTTCGCGCTCAGCGGAGAGCACGTCTTGCCGCTGCTGGACGGCTTGGCCGACGCGGGCATCGACGTGATCGCGTGCCGGCACGAGCAGGCGGCCGTCCTCGCCGCCGAGGCGTTCGCGCGCGTGACCGGGCGGCCGGGCGTTGCAACGGTGACCGCCGGTCCGGGTGTGACGAACGCGGTCACCGGCCTTGCAGTCGCGAACACGTCTGGATCCCCGGTGATGCTGCTCTCCGGCAAGACGTCGACCGCGAAGCGTTACACCGGAACGTTCCAAGACATGGACGGCGTGGCGGTCGTGCAAGGCGTGACGAAGTACGCCGATACCGTGTATCTCACCGACCGGCTCGGCGATTACCTCGACCGTGCCTGGCGCCGCATGGTCGGCGGCCGGCCGGGCGCGGTCGCCCTCGAGCTCCCGCACGACGTGCTCAAAGGCGAAACGGCCGTCGAACCGAAGAAGGTCGTCCTTCCCGAGCCGCCCGGCGCGTCGCCGGCGGCGTTGGCCTCGGCGCTGCAGCTGCTGTCGGAGTCGGAGCGGCCGATCATCGTCGCCGGCGGCGGCGCGTTCTGGTCGGGTGCCGGCGGCGCGTTGCGCGCGTTCGCCGAGCGCGCGCGCATCCCCGTCACCGCCGTGAACGCCGCACGCGGCCTGATCGCCGACGGCGAGGACGTCTCGCTCGGACCGCTGTCCGAGGGCGGGTTCCAGATCATGATGGCCGACGTCGTCGTGCTCGTCGGCACGAAGCTCGACGCGTCGGTGACGATGGGCGGCCCGCCGCTGTTCGCCGGAACCGAGAAGCTGATCCAGATCGACATCGAGCCGACAAACATCGGCCTCAACCGCATGCCCGACGTGGCGATCCAAGGCGACGCGCGCGTCGTCCTCGAGCAGCTTGCCGAGGCCTGGGACGGCAAGCCGAAAGACGCGTGGCTCGCGCAGGCGAAGGAAGGCGGGGGACAGCTGCGTGCGGCGTGGGAAGCGCAGACCGCGCCGCTCGAAGGGTCGCCGGTCCCGCCGGGCCGCATGATCCACGAGGTCATGACCCAAGCGGGCCGAGAGGCGATCCTGATCTCCGACGGCGGCGACATCCACACGTGGGCGATCACGCGATTCCCGGCGTACCGGCCGGGTTCGTTGCTCGCCACGCACGACGCGCTCGGCACGATCGGCGTCGGCGTGCCCTACGCGCTCGGCGCGAAAGCGGCGGCGCCGGATCGAGACGTCGTGCTTTGCATCGGCGACGGCTCGTTCGGGTTCGGTGCGATGGAGCTGGAGACCGCCTCGCGGTACGGCCTGCCCTTCACGGCCGTCGTCGCGACGAACGCGTCCTACGAGAAGATCGCAGAGGCGTTCGGCGGGTACGGCGAGCGCGTCGAAGACGCGAAGGACGTCGGGCCGGCGATCAGGCGCGCGATCGACTCCGGCAAGCCCGCGGTCGTGAACGTGATCACGCAGCCCGGCGTCGTCAGTCCCGTGACCGAGATGGTCGGCGGGATGATGTCGATGCTCTGATATGCCGGGCCACGACGCGATCGTCGTCGGCGCGGGTTCCGCCGGCGCGATCGTTGCGACGCGGCTCGCCCAACGGGGCGCGCGCGTGCTGCTCCTCGAGGCGGGACCGGATTTCCCGTCCGACCCGCCTGCGCTGCTGACGAGCGACGTGAAGGTCCCCGTCTACGAGTACGACTGGGGGTTCCGCAGCGAAGGTGATCGCGATATCGAGCTGCCCCGTGGGAAGTGCGTCGGAGGCTCGTCGGCTACGAACGCCGCCGCAGCGGTCCGTCCGCAGCCCGCCGACCTCGACGGCTGGGGGATCGCCGAGTGGTCGTGGGACGCGTGTCTGCCGGCGCTGTGCCGCTTCGAGACCGACAAGGAGTTCGGCGACAGGCCCTACCACGGAAACGACGGACCGATCCACGTCGAGCGTATCGACACCGCGAACTGCAAGCCGGTTACGCGCGCAGTGTACGAGTCGCTGCTCGCGATGTTCGGCGACGAGCCCGATCAGAACGCGCCGGACGCGACCGGCACCGGCGCCCAAGCGAGCAACACGCGCGACGGCGTCCGGCAGTCGACCCTGATCACCTACATGCCGATCGCGCGCGCGCTCCCCACGTTCGAGCTGCGCGCGGACGTTCTCGTCGATCGCGTTGTCATCGAGAACGGCCGGGCGGTCGGCGTTGCGCTCGCAAGCGGACGCATTTTCGAAGCCGATCTCGTCATCCTCGCGGCGGGCGCTCTCGCGACGCCGACGATCCTGATGCGCTCCGGCGTCGGCCCCGCGCAACATCTCCGAGAGCACGACGTCGATCTCGTTCAGGACCTGCCGGTCGGCGACAACCTTCACGACCACCCCGCGCTCGGGCTGCTCGCCACCGCGCGCGACCCCGACGAGATCGACCAGCGGCTGATCGCGCGCGTGATGGCGCGCACGTCGTTCGATGGAAAGCGCGGCGAGGAGGACCTGCACATCTTCGGCTCGTTCACCGGCGAGGGAACGCGGTCGCCCGTCCCGCCGAGCGGCTTCGTCGTCGCAGGGATGGTGATGAAGCCGCGGTCACGCGGAACCGTCCGTCTCCGGAGCCGCGATCCCGAAGCCGCGCCGCGCGTCGTGCTCAACTACCTCGACGACCCATACGACCTCGACGCTTTCGTCCGCATGATGCTGCTCATCGAAGAGGTCTACGATCAGCCGGCGATGAAGGAGGTGCTCGACCAGCTGCTGTGGCGGCCGTCGAGCGTCCATCGCGCCGAGATGGAACGGGTTGCGCGCGCCGGCGCCCTGACCGACCACCACGAAGCCGGTTCCGTCCCGATCGGTCCGGTTCTCGACCGGCACTTGCGCGTGCACGGCATCGACGCGTTGCGCGTCTGCGACGCGAGCATCTTCCCCGACCCGCCGCGCTGCAACACGAACTTCCCGACGATGATGGCCGCGGAAAGGTTCATCGAGCTCCTCGATTCCGAGCGGTAGTCTCAGCCCCACTGTGCACGAAGGGGCGATCCCACCTCCTGCGTCACTGCGCGTGATCATCCGCGATCCCGCGCTGCGCGTGATCATGCTCGTCGTCTTCGTGATCATGCTCGGCTTCGGTATCGTCGCGCCGATCCTGCCGCTGTTCGCGCGGTCGTTCGGCGTCAGCTACGGAGCGGCCGGCCTCCTGATCTCAGCGTTCGCGTTCACGCGCCTCGCGTTCGATCTGTTCGCCGGTCCCGTCGTCGACCGTTGGGGCGAGCAGCGCTCGTCGATCGCCGCGCTCTTGTTCGTCGCCGGGTCGTCGGCGTTGACTGCCGTCGCGCCCAACTATCCCTTAGCCGTCATCTTTCGAGCAGCCGGTGGTGCCGGCTCCGCGCTGCTGTTCGCTGCTTTGTACAGCTACTTGCTGAAGATCGTTCCGGCCGAGCGCATGGCGCGCGCATCGGGACTCTTCTACGGCGCGTTCAATGTGGGGATCATCGCCGGAGGGCCGCTCGGCGGAGCGATCGCGGGGCAGTTCGGGTTGCGCGCGCCCCTGTACTTCTACGCTGGCGTGCTCGTCGTGTCGGCGGTCGTCTTTCGGCGCTTCGTGCCGGACCCGCCGCGAGCGGCGCCGGCGGAACTAAGAGAGACGACGAGCCGCGAGCGATTCATAAGCGTGCTCAAGAACCAGGCGATCCTTCGCGTCGCGATCCTCAACTTCGCCTACCTCTGGATGATCGTTGCCGTCTACGACACGCTGATGCCACTCTTCGCGCGCTACCGGCTGGGCATGTCGCCCGAGACGATCGGCGCCGTGCTGGCGGTGGCGCTGGTGACCGAGATGGTGGTGATGTATCCGGCCGGGGCGTTGGCCGATCGTCTGGGTCGTAAACCGGTGGCGATCTCGACGTTCGCATGGCTGGTCGTCATCATTTCTCTGATCGGTTTCAGTCCGAATCGCGCGATCTTCTTCCTCGTGATGGCGGCGGTCGGGACGGCGACCGGATCGAGCGCCGTCATCCCGACGGCGATGCTCGGCGACGTTGCAGCGGAGGGATCATCGGGAACCGCGGTGGGCGTGTTCCGCTTCGCCGGGGACCTCGGGATGACCATCGGTCCACTCGCGGTTGGATTGACGACGAACGCGCTGGGCTTCAAAGCGGCATTCATGATCGCGGTTCTGCCGTGCTTCTTGGCGCTGCTGGATCTGCTGCGGATGCGCGAGACGCTGAAGCGCGAGTGGACCGATGGTCATCCCGAGGTCCCCG
>VAYV01000111.1 GCA_005883175.1 Actinomycetota bacterium | reverse complement strand
CCCGACGGGTTCCGCATCCTCGTGCGTGATACGCCGGCTGCGAGCGGCAGGGGAACGCTCGGAAGCTTGCTGCACGACATCGCCGCGCAGGTCGAGCACATCCTCGCCGAGCAGTTCAAAGCGCGCGGCTACGATCCGAAGATGGCGCCGGTGTACTCGCGCGCGCTCGTCGGGATGGTCGCCGTCGTCGGGGAGTGGTGGCTGGACGTCGGCAAGCCGGGTCGCGACGCGGTCGCCGCGCACATCGTGAACCTTGCGTGGAACGGCTTGAGCGACCTCGAGAAGAAGCCGGGGCTCGTCAAGAGCTGATGCGCCGGGAGCGCGCGCTGCTCCTGCTCATCGTTGGCGCGTTCGTCGCGTCCGCAGCGTTCGCGATCGCACAACACGTCCCGTTCGAGAACGACGAAACCGTGTACGCGACGCAAGCGCGCGCGTGGGCGGCCGGCGGTCCCGTCACCGGCGTCGGCTTGCAGCGCGCGCCCCTGCTGCCGGCGATCGGCACGCTCATCTATAAGGCGGGCGCGCGCAGCGAGTGGCCGTTCCGGTTGACGGGGTTGGTGTTCGGCACCTTGGCGGTGGTGCTCGTGTGGGCACTTGCGCGCGCCATCGCCGGCCCGCGCGCGGGGTTGATCGCCGCCTCGATCTTCGCCGGCGCGCCGACCATCCTGCAGCGCAGCGCGCAGTTCATGACCGACGTGCCGGCAACCGCGCTCCTCCTGGGGGTCGCGTTGGTGCTCTGGCACAACCGCGCGCGCGCCGGCCCGGCGCTCCTCTTCGCCGCTCCGATCGCTGCGGCCGCCTTCTACATGCGCTACGCCTCGCTCCTGCCGATCGGACTCCTCGTCCTCATCGCGATCGTGCTGTGGATCAATGAAACCGGGACACCGTGGGGGATCGTCACGTATGCGACACACTCGGCCGGCCGCCGGTACGTCGGCCAAGGACTGCTCCAGTACCTCGCGTGGCTGCCGTTCGCGCTCGCGGGGCCGGTCGCAGGGATCGCGATGGTGGCCGGCCTCATCGCCGCCGCGGTGAGACGCTCGAAACCGGAGGCGTTCATCGCGGCGACCGCCGCCGTCGACGTGCTCGTGCTCGGGCTCACCGAGCACGGCGACGAGCGCTTCGTCTTCTTCCCGGTCGCGCTCCTCTGTATCTCAGGTGCGCTGTTCGTCGCGCAGATCGCCACGCCGAGGCGACTCGTCGTGGCCGTCCTCGCGCTCGGATTGGTCGGGGGCGGGATCTACACCGTGGTGCACACCGGCTCAACGCGCGCGCACCGCATCCCGCCGGTGCTCGCCGGCCGCGCGATCGCGGCGCGCGCGCGCGGCGCGTGCACCGTGCTTGCGGCGGAGGTCGCCGAGACCACGTGGTATTCGGGTTGCTCGACGTATCAGTTCGGCGCGCCCGCCGCCGACTTCGCGGTCTTCTATCGGATCGGTGGCGTGCGGCTCACCGGCCAGCCCAAAGACCCACCCGCCGGCGCCGTCCAGATCGCGTCGCTGCGAAGCGGGGGACGCGTGGTGGCCACGGTTTACGCCCTGTCCGGCCCGTAGAATGAGGGGGTGGCTTCCCCCCTTACACGCCCCAAAAACATCCCGGATTCCCCGGGTTGCTACCTGTTCCGCGACGCCAACGGCCGGGTCATCTACGTAGGCAAGGCGAAGTCGCTCCGCAGCCGGCTGTCCAGCTACTTCCAAGCCCCATACCTGCTCCACCCGCGGACGGCGAGCATGGTCGAGCAGGCCGCCGACGTCGAGTGGATCGTCACGAAGAACGAAGTCGAGTCGCTGCACCTCGAGTACAACCTCATCAAGAAGAACTCGCCCCGCTTCAACGTTCGGTACAAGGACGACAAGAGCTACCCGTACCTGGCGATCACGGTGGGGGAGGAGTACCCGCGCGCGACCGTGATGCGCGGCAAGCGCCGCCAAGGCGTCCGGTTCTTCGGTCCCTACGCGCACGCCTACGCGATCCGCGAGACGCTCGACCTCGTGTTGCGCACGTTCCCGATGCGCACCTGCACCCAAGGCGTGTTCGATCGCGCGCGCCGCATCAAGCGGCCGTGCTTGCTCTACGACATCGGCAAGTGCGCGGCGCCGTGCGTCGGGCACGTCGATGCCGAGCAGCATCGCGCGATCGTCGACGAGCTGATGAGCTTCATGGACGGTAACTACGATCCGGTGCTCGACCGCTTGGACAAGGAGATGCACCAAGCGTCGACCGATCTCGAGTTCGAGCGGGCCGCGCGGCTCCGCGACCAGCTGGCCAGCGTCCGCAAGGCGATCGAGAAGCAGGTGGTCGTCAGCGACCGCAACGAGCACTTCGACGTGATCGGGATCGCGGAGGACGACCTGGAGGCCGCCCTCCAGGTGTTCTTCGTGCGCGGCGGCCGGATGGTTGGGCGAAAGGGGTTCGTCGTCGACAAGGTCGAGGAGCTGGACCGGCCGGCGCTGATCGCGAGCTTCGTCCGCGACCTCTATATGACCGAAGAGGAGATCCCGCGCGAGATCCTCGTACCCGATTTGCCGGCCGACGCCAACGTCCTCCGCGAGTACCTGCGGGAGAAACGGACCGGTCCCGTCCACTTCCGCGTGCCGCAGCGAGGGGAGAAGCGCGCGCTGGCGGAGACGGCCTCGCAGAACGCGACGGAGTCGTTCGCGCGGCACAAGCTCCGGCGCCGAAGCGACTTCGCAGCGCGCGCGAAGCAGCTCAACTCCTTGCAAGAAGCGCTGTCGCTTCCGGAAGCGCCCCTCCGCATCGAGTGCTACGACATCTCGAACCTCGGGCCGACCGAGAAGGTGGCGTCGATGGTCGTGTTCGAGGACGGGCTGCCGAAGAAGTCGGACTATCGGCGGTTCGCGATCAAAGGCGTCGAAGGGCAGGACGACTTCGCGAGCATGGCCGAGGTGATCCGGCGCCGTTTCACCGCGTACCAGATCGAGCGCGAGCAGCCGCGCGAGAAGCCGACGAAGTTCAGCTACCCGCCGAACCTGGTCGTGATCGACGGCGGGAAGGGGCAGCTGAACGCCGCGCTCGACGTGCTCGCCGGGCTGGGCCTGCCGGACATCAACGCCGTCGGGCTCGCGAAGCGGTTCGAGGAGGTCTACCTTCCGGGCGAGTCCGAGCCCGTCCGGATCGCGCGCGGCTCCGACGCGCTGTATCTCCTGCAGCACGTCCGGGACGAAGCCCACCGCTTCGCGATCACGTACCACCGGACGCTTCGGGGCCGGAAGACGACCCAAAGTGCCCTCGACCGCGTCCCGGGGATCGGGCCGAAGCGCAAACGAGAGCTCCTTCGCACGTTCGGCTCGGTGCGCCGTATCCTTCAAGCGAGCGAGGAAGAGATCGCTGCCGTCGTCCCGGCGGACGTCGCGCGCCGGATCGTCCCGATCCTGCGCGGGCTCGAGCCGGGGTTGAGGGAATAGAGCCATGGCGCGCGCGCTGCCGAAAGAAGAAGAGGCCTTCGAGCCGGAGACGCCCGATTTCACGATCGTGACGGGGCTGTCGGGCGCCGGCCGCTCGGAGGTCGCCAACGCGCTCGAAGACCTGGGGTACTTCGTCGTCGACAACCTTCCTCCCTCGCTGATGCCGAAGATGGTCGAGCTGGCCGTCGTCCCCGGGCAGGAGATCAAGCACATCGCCTTGGTCGTCGACGTGCGCGGCGGGACGTACTTCGACCAGGTGTCGGAAGCGTTGCGCGACCTCGCGCGCCGCGGCATCGAATACCGGATCGTGTTCCTGACGGCCTCGGACGACGTGCTCATCAGGCGGTTCGAGGCGACGAAGCGGAAGCACCCCCTGGCCGACAGGGTGCTCGACGGGATATCGAAAGAGCGCGCGGTGCTGGAGTCGCTGCGCGAAGCGGCCGACCTGGTGATCGACACGTCGAACATGACCGTGCACGAGCTCCGCGACCGCGTCGTCGCGAGCTTCTCCGCGCAG
>VAYV01000110.1 GCA_005883175.1 Actinomycetota bacterium | reverse complement strand
AACGCGCGCACAGCGTGGAAGCAGTCACCCGAGTTCTCGAAGATGTTCCAAGCCGCGCGCGATCTGTGCGACGAGATGTCCAGCATCGACGCTGAGCGCCGCGTCACCATCTGATCAAAGAACGTACGAGGGAGCCGGGTTGGGAGCCGGCTCCCTCGATACTTTTCTAGCCGAGCTTCCAGCCGACGAACTGCATCACTTCTTGCGCCACGGTCTCCAGCTGGAAACGTGCGCGCTCATCGCTCGGTTCGCCGCTGGCATCGAACAGAGGCGTCGTCGTGTTCAGCGCCGCGCCCAGCGGGGTCGGCCAGCCTCGCAGTGCGTGCACCATCGCGCGAAGGTGCTCGAGCGTCGTCACCACGCCTTGCCATCCAAGGCCGGTGACGATGCATCCGACGGGCATGCCGCTGAAGTAGACGCGGTCGTCCTCGTTCGTGCCGCTGGGGATGCTCCGGCGCGTACATCGGCAGCACGGACAGATCGCGTCCCGTGAAGATAGCCGTCGTCGCGCCGAGCTTCTCGCAGATCGCGAGCGAATAGCGCAGCGCCTTCTCGGTCGAGGAGCCTTCCCGCGTCGTACCGCCGATCCCAACGATGTGCGGGGTCGCCGCCATGAAAGCCTCCTCTGCGCCTACCTCTTAGGCAAGCGACAGCTCGAGCAGCTCGTGGTCGAACTTGTCGCGCTTGGTCTGAAGGTATCGCAGGTTCTCTTCCGTGGGCACGGTGACCAATGGGATGCGCGTGTCGACGGTGATCCCGTATTGTTCGAGGCCGGTGCGTTTCGCGGGGTTGTTCGTCAGCAGCCGCACGTTGTCGATATCGAGCGCTGCGAGGATCTTGGCCGCCGCCATGTAGTCGCGCGCGTCGGCCGGGTGCCCGAGCATCAGGTTCGCTTCGACGGTGTCCGCGCCGGCATCTTGCAACCGGTACGCGAGCAGCTTCTCCATGATCCCGATGCCGCGTCCCTCGTGGCCCTTCACGTAGACAACGACCCCGGAACCTTCTTGCGCGATCAAGCGCATCGCCTCGCGCAGCTGGGCGCCGCAGTCGCAGCGCAAGCTGCCGAACGCGTCGCCGGTCAGGCACTCCGAATGCACGCGCACGAGCGTACCGCGTCCGCCTTCCGGATTCCCGTACACCAGCGCGATGTGCTCGCGCCCGTCGGCCTGGGACTGGAAGCCGACGGCGGTGAACTCGCCGTACGGCGTTGGGATGCGGGCGTCGGCCATGCGGCGCACCATCGCCTCGGTGCGCGCGCGGTACGCGATGAGGTCTTCGATCGTGATCGTCGTCGACGCGCCCGACCGCGAGAACTGAAGTTCACGGCTTCGGGGGTGACCTTGTCGGCCGCCATGACGAAGTCGCCTTCGTTCTCACGGTCGGGCGCGTCGACGACGATCACGATCTTGCCGCGCGCGATGGCCTCGACGGCTTGCTCGATCGAGGCGAACGTCTCCGGTACGGGCTTCAGCGTCGCTTCCGTGACTGCCATGCCCTTCTCCTCGTGTTGTTCGCTATAGCGAACGTGTGGTTACAATCGTAAAAGCAAAGGTATCCTCTTGCCGAGCAGCCGTCAAGTCCAGTTCCCGCAGGTCATTCCCCGGCCCGGGCTATCCTCCAGGAGCGCAGATGAACCCACTAGACGTGTTCAAGCTCGAGGGCCGCTCGGCCGCGATCACCGGCGCCGCAAGCGGCATCGGGCGCGCGACCGCCGAGGTCATGGCCGGCGCCGGCGCCAGTGTCGTCGTTGGCGACCTCGACGACGCCGGAGCGGAAGCCGTGGCGAAAGGCATCGTCGAGAATGGCGGGCGCGCGGTCGCACAGAAGATCGACATCTCGAAGCGAGCCGAGCTCGATGCCTTGGTCGATCGCGCGGTGTCGGAGTTCGGGCGGCTCGACGTGATGGCGAACGTCGCGGGGATCGCCGCGGACGGCCTGATCGCAGAAGCGACGGAGGAGCAGCTGGACAAGGCGATCGCCGTGAACCTGAAGGGCGTGTTCTTCGGGTGCCAGGCGGCGATGCGCGTGATGATGCCGCAAGGGTCGGGATCGATCATCAACGTGTCGTCGACGGCGATCGACGCGCCGGCCGCGCGCTACGGGCTGTACGCGATGACGAAGGCGGCCGTCGCGATGCTGACGAAGACGCTGGCGCTCGAGGCCGGACGATACGGTATCCGCGTGAACGCGCTGGCGCCGGGATCGACGATCACTTCGTTCACGTTACGGCACCTGCAAGGCGCGGGCGGCGAGGTCGACCAGTCCAAGTACGACGCGTTCGTCGATCGCATGAAGAAGCAGTCGCCGCTGGGGATGCTCGGCGAGCCGGAGGACCAGGCCTACCTGATCTTGTACTTGGCGTCGGATGCCGCGCGCTGGTGCACCGGCCAGGTGTGGCGCGCCAACGGCGGCCAAGCCTTCGGCGCCTAACGAGCGATGCAGCTCGGCTCACTGGAGTTGTCAGTTCTCCGTCGTATGCAGGGTGTTACTGACAACTCCACGAACATGCAAAGACCCAATCGAGAAATTGCGCTCGAAGCCGACGCAATCGGACCCTAGCCGGGCGCGCGCCTGTTACCTTCGGCCTCCAGCGCAAGCAAGGGAGGACGTGATGGCGCGCTCATGCGCGTGCAAGACCTGCGGCAAGACGATCCGCCCGAAGGCAAAGGAGATGTCGCTCGGCTCGGCGGTCCGGATCCACTACTGGCGCGAGCACCCCGAAATCATGCGCGGAAAGCCCGCGCGCAAGATCAAGACGCGCGCGAAGACAGCCTAGGCACCGGACGCGCGGCTTTCGTGTATCGCGTACGCGATCGCTTCTTCTAAGGTCATGCATGCGCCCTCGGCGCGCGCGGCATCCCAAGCTTCGGCGTCTGCGCGCGCTCGTTCGAGCAGTCGGCTCATCACTGGAGCCAGATCCGTCTCGCTCGTCTTCACTCCGATGACATCCTCGAGAGCCTCGAAGGCGCCCCACAAGCGTGCCGCGCGCGCGACGTCGCCGACCCCCGCTGCGGCGGCCGCCACCCCCGTGAAGGTCTCGACGATCGACTGCCGGTGCCCGATATCGCGGGCCAGCGCGATGCTCTGCATGAACAAGTCGTTCCCTTCCCAGAACCGGTCCTGGCCCAGTGCCGCCCAGCCAAGGTTCCCCAGCGAGAAGCACATATGCCGCTTGTCTCCGATGCTCTCCGCCAACTGGAACGCTTCGCTTGCTAGCTCTTCCGCCGGGCCATTGTCATCATCCAGCAGCGCCAAGTAGCTCAGATTGATGAGCGACAGTGCGACCCTCGAGACGTCTCCGATCTCTCGCCGAAGAGCCAAGCTCTCCTGCCAAAGCGCCTTCGTCTCGTTCGGGTCGCTGAACTGATTGAGCGTCACCTGACCGAGGTTGTTTAGCGCGACGGCCAGCGTGTACCGGTCATCTGCCGCCCGCGCCAGTGCCACTGCCTCCTCGCCCAGCGCGCGCGCTTCCGTGCCCTCCTGCATGTCCATG
>VAYV01000109.1 GCA_005883175.1 Actinomycetota bacterium | reverse complement strand
ATCGAGGCCCTGAAGCGAAAGGGCGATCACGTCCAGTGGGGCGGCCGGATCCTGTGCCGCGACGGCGTGTTCCCGACGCAGGACGGGCGCGCGCGCTTCGCCGTCGTGCGGCCGCCCGAATCCGCCCTGCCCGACGGCCGGTTCATGATGTCGACGCGGCGAGGCAAGCAGTTCAACTCGATGGTGCACCGCGCACGCGACCCACTTACAGGCGCCGTGCGCGACGACGTCATGATCTCCGCCGCGGACGCCGGGGCGCTTGGTTTGCGCGACGGCTCGCCGGTGATCGTCCGGAGCGGAACCGGCGAGATGCGCGGGCGCGCCAAGATCGCCGACATCAAGCCGCGCAACGTCCAGGTGCACTGGCCGGAGGCGCAGCCGGTGCTGAAGCGCGGCGTGCTCGATCCGCAGTGCGGTGTGCCGGACTACAACGCCGTGGTCGAGATCATCCCCGTGCCGGGCTAGTAGCCCAGCGCCGGATCGACGAGACCGGCGAGCTCCTCGCCGCGCGCGGAACGGCCCACGTTCTCCTTGATCATCTGGGCGAGCTCGGGCATCGCCATGCGCGCGGTGTTCGCGGTGTGTGACGTGATGATCACGTTGTCCATGCTCCAGAGTGGGTGACCGTCGGGAAGCGGCTCCGGGTCGGTGACGTCGAGGCCCGCGCCTGCGATCGTGCGCGCGCGCAGCGCTTCAACGAGCGCGTCGGTATCGATCAACCCGCCGCGCCCGACGTTGACGATCCACGCGTCGTTTCTCATGTGAGCGAGCAGAGACGCGTCGATGAGATGACGCGTCTCTGGGGTCAACGCCGGCGCGAGAACGATGAAGTCTGCGTCGGGAACGAGATCAGGAAGCGCATCGGCCGTTCCGGTGAGAAGCGCGCCGGGCATCGGCGTGCCCGATCTGTTGACGGCAACCACTCTCGCATCCAAGGGTTCGAGCATCCGCGCGAGTGCGCGCCCGATACCGCCCGTGCCGACGACGAGCACGGTGCGACCGGCCGAGCGCCGCGACTCGATCGCGCGATCGTGCGGCCACCAGCTCGTGCGGCGGGCGTGCTCGTGCAACAAGCGCGCGCCCGTCAGCAGGAGCGCGAGCGCGTGCTCGGCGGTCGCCGGGCCGTAGATCCCCTTTGCGCACGTCCACGTCCGGTCGGGCGTGATGACCCCGGCTTCGAAGAACCGCTCGATGCCTGCGAACGGCAGCTGTATCCAGCGCGCCGGTGACGTCGCGAGGACCTTTCGCAGCCCCTCGGCGTCGCTCGGGTCGCTCCACACGATGGCGTCGGCATCTGCTGGGTCGCTCAGGACACCGCCGCCGGCGACGGCCGCGTCTGCGAACGCGGCGACCTCGGGGATGACGGCAACGCGCGGCGGCTGCATGATCCGGAGGCTACCTTCCGCGCGCAACCAGGACACATCTATGCTCACGAGCATCTCGCGAGGAGGTCGATTGCCGTGCCCGATCGATACGAGGCATTCCCAAGCTTGAAGTTCGAGCGGCCGGAGCCCGGCATCCTTCGGCTCATCATGAGCGCGCCGGGGAAGCTGAACGCAGCCGACGCGGGCATGCACCGCGACCTCGCGACCGTGTGGGACGAGATCGATCGCGATGCGGACACACGGGTTGTGATCGTGGAAGGCGAGGGCAAAGCGTTCTCGGCCGGCGGCGATCTCGATCTGGTGCAGTCGATGGCCGAAGACTTCGCCGTGCGGATAAGGGTGATGAAAGAGGCGCGAGACCTCGTCTACAACGTGATCGACTGCTCGAAGCCAATCGTGTCGGCGATGCGCGGCCCGGCCGTGGGGGCCGGTTTGGTGATCGGGCTGCTCGCGGACGTGTCGATCGCGTCCAAGGCCGCGCGCATCATCGACGGGCACACAGCGCTCGGCGTCGCGGCCGGCGATCACGCTGCGATCGTGTGGCCGCTGCTGTGCGGGATGGCGAAGGCGAAGTACCACCTACTGACGTGTGAGCCGCTCTCGGGCGAAGAAGCCGAGCGCATCGGCCTGGTTTCTCTATGCGTGGAAGATGCAGAGCTCGAGGAGCGCGCGCTCGCCATCGCGCGCCGTCTTGCTGCAGGCTCGCAGAGCGCGATCCGCTGGACGAAGTACACGATGAACAACTGGTTGCGCGCCGCGGGTCCCATCTTCGACGCGTCGCTGGCGATGGAGTTCCTCGGGTTCGGCGGCCCGGACGTTCGCGAAGGAGTGGCCGCTCGCCGCGAGAAGCGCGCGCCGGAATTCCAGGGGCCTGCCTCCGAATAGGAGAAGGGGCCCCGCACGGGCCCCTTCATCTCACTCCGATGTGGTGCTTAGCCGTCGACGCAGCACTTGCCGTCGGGCGACTCCGCTCGATGCTGTTCCACGGTGCGTCCGGAGCCATCGCAGCACATCTCTTTCTTTTCTTCTTCGGCCACCATCGTGTCCGTTTGCTTCTCCTGTGCCTGCATCGTGACTCCTTCCTTCCTCTTCCTTCCTCATCTAGAGGCATTTAGAGGCTCCCCCCTTACCAAAACGGTAAACCTTGGGTCTTCGTGCCAGATATCCTCGCGACATGGCGCGCGCGCAACGATCCGGATTCAGCGCGGCGAGGAGCTCGCGCTCGGTGGACGAGCTCCTCGGTGAGGTGCGCGCGCGCGGCCACCGGATGACGCCGCAGCGGCAACTCATCTTCGAAACGGTGTACACGGCGAAGAAGCACCTGACGGCGGAAGAGATCCACGAGCGGGTGCGGAAACGCTTCCGAGGCGTCAACCTTTCGACGGTCTATCGCAACCTCGATCTGCTCGAGGATCTGGGACTGATCTGTCACGCGCACCTCGGGCACTCGGTCGGCCAGTACCACCCCACATCCGGCGTGGAGCACCAACACCTTGTGTGCCGGGTCTGCGGTTCGATCGAAGAGGTCGGCGTCCAGCTGATGGAGCCGGTGCGAAAGCAGGTCCTCTCCCGCTCCGGCTTCGAGGCAGATCTCACGCACTTCGCGATCTTCGGCATCTGCCGGCGCTGCCGCAGCTGACCTCGCCGTACCACGCCAGTTGCAAATGACTTGCATCTGCAAGTGGTTGTCATCGCGGTTAGCCTGTTGGCATGAAGAAGGCATCTCTCGTTCTCGCAGGCTTGATGCTCCTGCTCGCAGGCTGCTCGAACGGCAGCGGGTCCAAGGCCTCCGCCGGGTTTGAGGTCGTCACCACCGTCTCACCGATCACCGACATCGCGCGCAACGTGGCCGGCAACGTCGTCCACATCGACGGGCTGATCCCCGAAGGAGTCGACTCGCACACGTTCGAGCCGACGCCGAACACCGCGCGATTGATCATGAAAGCCGACGTCATCATCCTGAACGGCTTGCACCTCGAAGACCCCACGCTGCGCCTGGCCGAGGCCAACCACAAGATGGGCGCGGTCATCTACCAGATCGGCCCGCACGTGATCACCGCGAGCCA
>VAYV01000108.1 GCA_005883175.1 Actinomycetota bacterium | reverse complement strand
GTTGTAGGACGCGACGGCGAGAACGGGTCGCTGGAACGGCGGCGACGGCTGCACGAGGCACTGCTCGCCGTCGGGCATCGTCACCAGGCCGCGATCGACCGTGAACTGCCGCGCCCGCATCGTCCACTCCTCGTAGGCGTCGCGCATCGCGTCCGGCGTGGCGGGGTGGTCGCTGTGGAGCTCCTCGAGGACCGCGCGCCAATCCTTCGTCCCCTTCAGGTCGTTCGCGCGCCGCGCCATGTCGGCGTCGATGTCTGCGAAGGCCGCACGCCCGCGTTCGCGCATCTCGTGGGCGCCGTAGCTCAGCTTCTCCTTCTCGAGGAGCAGCGCGCTGTACCGCTCTTCGCCGATCGCGAACGGGCCGGACGCATCGGCGAGGAGCTTCGTCAAGAAGTCGAGGAAGTCTTCGTATGCGCGTGCGGCGAGCTCGCCGGCCTCGGCCAAACGCGCGCGATCGTCCGGGTCTGAGACCTCCGCCGGGACCAACGTGCGCGCGTAGATGATGCCTGCCCTGCACTGACCGATCGCCCGCTCGATGAAGATCGGGCTTGCAAGCGCCGGGTCGAGGTGGGCTTTGCCCTGCTCGAGCAGGCCGGGGACGGCGCGCAGCCGAGCGACCGCGGCGTCGGCGAGCTCGCGTTCCGGCCGGATCCGGTGCAAGAAGAGAACGAAGACACCGGTGAGGCCTGGCCCGAGGTAGGTGGCGGGATCGCGCTTCCACACCTCCCAGTCGCGCATGATCTGCATGCCGCGGAGGGTGGACACGATGAGGTCGCGGTCGATCTGCTGATCCAAGCTGAGACCGTTGTCTGCGATCGCCGCGAATCGCGACAGCCACGTGTCTTCAAGGGAATGTCTGCGCTCGATCGCCTCGAGCGAGTAGTCGGTGAGCTTGTCGTCGTATCCATCGACGCCGACGCTCGTGGCCGCGACCGGATACTCGCGCCAGCGCTCGACGAGGTATCGGTCGATCAGCGCGTCGATCGATTCGGCCATGCGCGGCAGTCTATCGGCCGCGGCTAGTACAGAGCGTTCGCCAGCTCACGACGCGCGCGCAGCGCGCGCGCGTCGTCCACCGGAAGCGTCTCGAGCAGCTCGACCAACCTGAGCCGTGTCTGCTCGCGCGCGTCTCCATCGGTCGCTCGGATCACTGCGATCAAACGGTCGATCGCAGGGTCGACGTCGCCACGCGCGAACTCGAGATCGGCGAGCGCCGTCGCGGCGTCCACGTCGGAAGGGTCCCTCTCTGCGCGCGCGCCCAGCTCGTCTTCGTTCACCGACGCCGTTCGCACCGCGAGCTCAACACGTGCAAGGCCCGCAGCCGCATCGGCGCGCGCCGGCTCATGCGCGAGCGCGCGTCGGTACTCCTCTGCTGCTCGGTGGGGGTCGCCGCCTTCCTCGAGCGCGCGCGCCTCTTCGACGGCAAGGTCTGCGGGCGTCGGGCCGAGTTGCTCGAGCCACTGAAGAACCTGGGGCTCGGGGAGCGCGCCGACGAACCGCGCGACTTCACGGCCGTTGCGGAACGCGTGCACGGCGGGGATGCCTTGGACGCCGAAGGCCGAGGCGATGTTCGGATTGGAATCGACGTCGATCTTCGCCAGCACCCACTCGCCGTTCGCTTCGCGCGCGAGCCGCTCGAGCACCGGCGACAGCTGACGGCACGGGCCGCACCACTCGGCCCAGAAATCGATGACGACCGGCACTTCTGCGGAGCGTCGCAAGACGTCCTGCTCGAAGGTCGCCTCTGTGACGTCGATGACGGGGTCTGTTTTCATCTCTCCAAGTGTAATGAGCCGTGCTTTCCGATGATTCCCGGCTCCGGCCGTTCTGATGCGCGCGCTATGCTCGGCCGGCTGACCAGGCCGTCCACAGGGAGGCTCGAACATGAAGCTTGAAAACAAAGCTGCGCTGGTGACCGGCGGGGCGTCCGGGCTGGGCCGGGCAACGGTTGAAGCGCTGATCGCCGGCGGTGCGCGCGTCGTGATCGCCGACCTGGCTCACTCGCCGGGCGAAACGGTCGCCAAGGAGCTGGGCGACGCCGTTCGGTTTGCGGCGACCGACGTGACGGCTGAAGCCGACGTGCAGGGGGCCGTGCAGACGGCCGTCGACGAGTTCGGCGGTCTTCACATCGCGGTGAGCTGCGCGGGGATCGGCTGGGCGCAACGGACCGTCGACAAGAACGGGCCGCACTCTCTCGACGTGTTCGGCAAAGTGATTGGGGTCAACCTGATCGGCACGTTCAACGTGACGCGCTTGGCCGCCGCGCAGATGGCGCAGCAGGAGCCGATCGACGGCGAGCGCGGCGTCATCGTCAACACCGCGAGCATCGCGGCGTACGACGGTCAGATCGGGCAGGTCGCGTACGCGGCGTCCAAAGGCGGCGTCGTCGCGATGACGTTGCCGGTCGCCCGCGATCTCGCGGCACGGCTCATCCGCATCTGCACGATCGCACCGGGGACGATGAACACACCGATGCTCGCCCTTCTGCCGGAGGACCAGCGACAAGCGCTCGCCGATCAGATCCCGCATCCGAAGCGCTTGGGCGAGCCCTCCGAGTATGCGGCGCTTGCCCGGCACATCATCGAGAACGCCTTCCTGAACGGCGAGACCATCCGCCTGGACGGGGCGCTGCGTATGCCGCCGAAATGACGGAGGTCCGGCCCGCCGTAACCGCCGACATCGTCGGCCTCCTTGCGGTCGAGGAAGAATTCCGTCTCGCCGGCACCCCGGAATGGTTCTTGATGGACGACGCGTGGTTCCAGCGCAAGATCGACCGCGACGAGCTGTTGATCGCCGACGACGACGGCATCGTCGGCTATCTGATGTGGACCTCGTTGTGGCGCCTGCCGTGGATCGAGTTCGCGCGCGTCCTCGCCGACCGCCGCCGGGAGGGCATCGGCAAGGCGCTCGTCCGCGGGCTGGAAGATCGATTGCGAGCAGCCGGCGGCTGGATGCTCCTCAGCTCGTCGACCGGCACGGACGAAGATGCGATCGCGTGGCACCGAGCGATCGGCTTCAAAGACGGCGGGCGCATCGAGTGGAAGGGCCGAAATGCGATGTCCGAATTGTGCAACCGAGAACGAGGGCGGTCGGAAATTCTGCGGTGAATGCGGGACGGCCCTCGCAACCGTTTGCGCCTCGTGCGGCACGGCGAACCCCCCGGGTACGAAGTTCTGCGGCGAGTGCGGCTTGCCGCTTTCGCCGACCAGCCCGGCGCGGCCTCAGACCGTCGCTCCCGGGCACGCTCCGATTCAAGCGCCGGCGGCCGAACGCCGCCTCGTTTCCGTGCTCTTCGCGGATCTCGTCGGCTTTACCGCGCTTTCCGAGAGCCGCGACGCCGAAGAGGTGCGCGAGCTTCTCACGCGCTACTTCGACGTCAGCCGGGAGCTGATCGGCCGCTACGGCGGGACCATCGAGAAGTTCATCGGCGACGCGGTGATGGCGGTGTGGGGTGCGCCGGTCGCGCGCGAAGACGACGCCGAGCGCGCGGTGCGCGCCGCGCTCGACCTGACCGACGCCGTCTCAACGCTCGGCGCGGAGGTCGGCGCGCCGGGGTTGCGCGCGCGTGCAGCCGTTTCGACCGGAGAAGCGGCCGTGACGATCGGCGCCGAGGGTCAGGGGATGGTCGCCGGCGACCTGGTGAACACGACGTCGCGGATGCAGTCTGCAGCCGAACCCGGAACCGTCGTCGTCGGCGAGGCGACGCGACGCGCGAGCGAAGCTTCGATCGCGTACGAAGACATCGGCTCGCAAACGTTCAAAGGAAAAGCGGACGCGATCCCGCTTTGGCGCGCGCTTCGTGTCGTCGCCGGACGCAAAGGGCTGTTGCGGTCCGCCGGCCTCGAGGCTCCCTTCGTCGGTCGTGACCGCGAGATGCGTCTTTCGAAAGAGCTCTTCCACGCCAGCGCCGATGAGGGGAAGGGGCATCTGCTATCGGTCGTCGGTGTCGCGGGCATCGGCAAGTCGCGGTTGTCGTGGGAGCTCGAGAAGTATATGGACGGCCTGCTGAGCAACCTCTGGTGGCACCGCGGGCGGTGCCTGTCCTACGGCGAGGGCGTGACCTACTGGGCGCTGGCTGAGATGGTGCGGATGCGCGCGCGCATCGCTGAGGAAGACGACGCCGAGACGGCGATGGAGCGTTTGCGGGACTCCCTTGCCTTGCACGTTCCCGACCCGGACGAACGTCTGTGGATCGAACCGCACCTCGCCCACTTGCTTGGTCTCCGAGAACGCGGGAAGCAAGATCGGGATGAGCTCTTCTCCGCGTGGCGCACGTTCTTCCAGCGGATGGCGGAGACCCAGCCTGTGATCATGGTATTCGAGGACCTGCAGTGGGCCGACGCCGCGATGCTCGACTTCATCGAATA
>VAYV01000107.1 GCA_005883175.1 Actinomycetota bacterium | reverse complement strand
AGGGTGCGTGCCCAAAGGCGTGTCGCCACGCCTTTCGCCAAGATGTCGGGTCGAAAGTATCCGTCGAAGTTGCGACCGAGATCGGGGGTGATGTCTGCGACCCCAACGCCGGCTTCGAGCCGCGTGCTCCTCGATCCGACTCCTGCCCCGGCCAGCGACACCGTCAAGGCAAACACGCCGATGGCGCATGCAAGCGCGACCCGCCCGGTGATCCTGTTCCGTTTCCCGATGCGCACGCTCCGGCCCTTCCGGTCATGGCTACTCCAAAGGACTTCGCCGAACCGGTTGCCGTTCCTGCGCGGACCCGACCGGCTACGCAGACCTCGTGTAGGCTCGCGCGCGTCATGCGCCTGCCGATCGGGATCGAGATCCCCTACACCGACCTTCAGGACCGCACGTCGCTGATCGCGCTCGCGCGCTACGCGCGAACACCGTCGCTCCTGGCGACGACGGCGGCGTCGCTCGACCAGCTATCCGGCGGCCGGCTGATCGTGGGCGTCGGCGCGAGCGGCCCGCAGGTCGTGGAAGGATGGCACGGCGTCCCCTACGACCGCCCGGTCCAGCGCACGCGCGAGATCATCGAGATCGCGCGCACGGTGTGGTCGGGCCAGAAGGTGCTCCACGAGGGTCCGATCTATCACCTGAACAAGGGCCTGAAGCTGCTCAACGCCGGTCATCGCAAAGACATCCCGATCTACGTGGCGTCGCTCGGGCCGAAGAACGTCGAGATGACGGCGGAGGTCGCCGACGGGTGGCTGCCGTTCCCGTTCTCTTCCGAGCACGCGCGCTCGGTGTTCGACGGGCCGATCAAGGCCGGCCTTGCCAAGCGTTCCGCCGAACGCGGGCAGTTCCACGTCGCGCCGTTCGCGCCCGTCTTCGTCGGCGACATCGAGCAGGGGCTGAACGGCGCGCGCATGGTGGTCGGGTTCTACATCGGCGGGATGGGTTCGAAGGAGAAGAACTTCTACAACCAGCTGGTGCAGCGCTACGGCTTCGTCGAGGAAGCGAAGAAGGTGCAGGAGATGTTCCTCGGCGGCGACAAGGCCGGCGCGATCGCGGCCACACCGGACGACCTCGTCGATCAGGTGTCGGTCGTCGGTGACGGGGCGCGTGTGCGCGACCGGTTGCACGCGTTCGCCGATGCGGGCGCGACCGAGCTCGTGGTTTCGTTGCTCGGAGATCCGGCGGCGCGCAGCGAGATGATGAAGTCGTTGGCGCGCGCGAACGGCTGAGCTACTTCGACGGCGTCGAGCACGGGTACAAGATCACGGAAACGATGACGCGCGTCTTCCCGTTCTGCGGCTGGGTCGCCACCGAGGCGGTTCCGCACCCTCGGCCTGTGAGGGCGCCGGTGCGGCCCTCGGTCCTGGCTTGGCCATCGGTCACCGTCCAGCCGGCTTTCCTGAGCGCGCCCGTGTACCTGCTGTACGCCTGATCCAGCCCCGGAGGAAGGCCTCTTATCTGCGTCGGCTGCGGCCCCGGCCGTATGACGGTTGGGGAAGCGACCGGGACGGACGTGTTCGTGAGCCCGAGCGTGATCCCACCGGCGAGCGCGAGGACCAGCACCGCGCTGCCGATCCACCCGGGCTTCGCCGCGAACCACCGCGGGCGCAACACGAACGCGGTGTTCTTGGACGCCATCCCCGCGACGAGCGCGAGCCCGAGCGCGCACGCGAGCGATACGAAGATCCAGCCGTCCGATGGAAGCTTCGCCCCGAAAGAGATCGGCTGGAGGTAGCGCTTCAAGATCAGACCGATCACGCACGCCCACCCGATCCCCTCGACGACGAGCGGCGACTCGACGGGAAACGCGACGGACACGCCCGCGCGCCGAAGGATCACGATCGCGAGCGCCGCCAGCGAGAGGAAGAAGATGATCGGTCCCCACGTGCCCGAGCTCCACCCGCTGACGTTGCCCGGACTGCTGTGGTACCAGGGCAGGAACACCGAACCGGCGAGCAACGCGGCGAACACTCCACTTCCGAGCTCGGCCCACGGCTGGTCGACGACCGGAGGGGACTCCTTCGCCGGCGCAACCCGTACCGGCACCTCGACCGGCGCCGGAGCGGCCGTCTCCCAAAACGGGCGCGCCTCGCCGACCGCGACGGGGCGGGCAGGCTGCTCGGCATCGTCGTGTTTGATCTCGACGCGAGGCCGGTCCTTCGCACGCGTGGACGGCCTGGTCGTTCGAGCAGCCTTCGCGCGCGGCTTCGGCTTCGCGCGCGGCTTCGGCTTCGCGCGCGGCTTCGGCTTCGCGCGCGGCTTCGGCTTCGCGCGCGCCTTCGCAGCCTTCGGCTTCGCGCGCGATGTGGGTTTCTTCTTCTCGGGGGGCATCGGACTCACCAGGCTACCGGGTGAGCAGAAGCCGGGGAATCAGGGCGCGTCGGCGGCCAGCCACGCGCGCCCTTCGGCGCAGTCTCGCTTGAAGTCGCAGAAGCGACACTGCGGGCCCGGCGTCGCCTCGAACTTGCCGGCGGCGATGGCGGTAAGCGCCCCGTCCAGCTCGGCCCGGATCTCGTCGGCCGTACGCGCCGGGTACGCACGCTCCGTCTCGTCGCCGAGGTACACGAACGTCACCGTCAGCTCGTCGGGCTTCTTCCCCCAGATCTCTTGCGCGGCCAGCGCGTACAGGTCGAGCTGCCATCGCTCGGCCCCTTCCTCTTCGGGTCCGCGCCCGCTTTTCCAGTCGACGATCTCCCAGCCGCCGCCGGCGCGCTCGAACACCGCGTCCATGCGGCCTTGCACGATGTGGTTTCCCACGACGAGCGAGATCGGCCGCTCGGCCATCACCGGCGGAACGCCCGAGAAGCGGGTCTTACGGAACGCTTCTTTCAGCCGCGTCATCGTGGCTTGATCGAGCTCCGGGCCCCGTTCCTCGAAGTCCTCCGGCTCGATCAGCGTCCCTTGGCCCTTGCCTTCTTGCTCGATCCACGAGTGGACGACGGTGCCGATGCGGGCCGCGCGCGACGACTGCCGCGGAAGCGGGCGTATCACCGACCAGTAGAACTTCTTGGGGCACTGCGCGTAGGTCACGATCGACGTCACGTTCAGCGCGCGCGGCCGGGCCGGCGGGGCCGCTTCGATCGGCGGGAACAGCGATTCATCCGGCGTGGTGATCGCGCGCGCGGCCGTCACGGCGGCCGCGAGACCGTCGGGGAAAAGCGCGTCCGGCGCGCGCTTCGCGGGCTGAGGCCAGACCTGCGCGCGCTCCGCGCGCCGTGCGATCAACGGGTTCTCCTCGGGTGCGTCCGACTCCACGATGACCTCCACCTCCGGGAAGTCTCGCACCTCTCGCCAGTACTCGCTGGGTCCGAGCGATTCGGTGAGCGCTTCGAACATCCCCGACGGGTAGTACCAGTGGGCCGCCGTGCACACGAGGCGATGCCGCGCGCGTGTCACGACGACGTAGAACAGGCGGCGCTCCTCCTCTTCTTGGCGCACCTTCAGCTCGTCCGTGTACTGCGACAGGTTCCCCATGAAGCGGGGGAACACTTCGGCGTCTCCACGCAGATCGGTAGGGATGTGCTGCGGCGAGGTGTACGCGTTCCAGGTCCGGGAGATGTCGGGGAAGATCTGCGAGCGGCGGCCGCGCGCGAGCCCAGGCACGATGACCAGGTCGAACTCCAGGCCCTTGGCTTGGTGGATCGTCATCACCTTCACGGAGTCTTCGTCGGTGGGCTGGGCAGCTTCGATCTCCTCATCTGCTTCTTCGATCGCGTCGAGCCACTCGATCAACGCGCCCAGCGTCGGCTCGCCTTCGAGCGGCTGGAACGCGGCGATGCGATCGAGGAAGTTGGCGAGGTTGTGCCGCGCTGCCGGCGCTGCCTTCGACGGCGAGGCGTCGAGCTCGGAAACGACGCCGATCATGTCGAGGGCGCGCTGCGCGAGCTCGGGCAGCGGCAGGTGGCTCTGCGCGCGCAGCTCGGTCAGCACCGCGTTGAAGTGCGCGAGGCGTGCGCGCGCCTCGTCGCTGAGGCCCTCGACTTCGTCTGCCGCCGCGACCGCTTCGGCGAGCGAGAAGATCACGTCGCCGGGCGCATCGAGGTCGCCGAGCTGCTCCTTCAGGGAGCGGTTCTTCTCGGCTGCTCGACGTGCGATTAACGCGAGGTCGCGATGGCCGATCCGCCAGCGCGGGCCGCGCAACAGCCGCGCAAGGGCAACGTTGCGCATCGGGTCTTCGAGCACCCGCAGCAACGACACCAGGTCGATGACTTCCGGCATCTTGAGCAGCCCGCCGAGCCCGATCACTTCGAACGGGATGTCGCGCCCACGTAGCTCTTCGACGATCGGCGCGAACAGACGCTTCTTGCGGCACAAGATCGCGATCTCGCGCCATGGGATTCCCTCGTCGTGCGCGCGCGCGATCTCCGCCGCGATCCCGGCCGCCTCCGCCGACTGATCCGGCCACAAGCCGACGGCAACGGTTCCCTGCCCCAGATCTTCGAAGTGGCGGAGCACCTTGTCGGCCGCGCGCCGTTGCGGCGATACGTGGTCGATCAGCTCGTTCGCCAGCGACAGGATGCGCGCGCCGGAACGGAAGTTGACCTCGAGCGGCAGGATGCGTGCCTTCGAGCCGTCACCTAGGACGAACTGCTCGGGGAACGCGAGGAGGTTGTGCAAGCTCGCGCCGCGCCACGCGTAGATGTTCTGGTCGGGGTCGCCGACGGCCATCACCGGGTAGCCGTCCGGCATGAGCCGCTTCAGCATCTTCGCTTGCGCGATATTCGTGTCTTGGTACTCGTCGAGCAGCGCGAACCGATAGCGCGACAGGAAGTCGGCCACGACGCGCGGGTCGCGCGCGATCTCGCTGGCCAGACGGATCTGGTCGCCGTAGTCGAGCACGCGACGCGCTTCCTTCGCCTGCTGGTACGCCTCGACGACGCCGGCCAGCTCGATGCGCTTCTTCGACGCCTCGACGATCTTCCCCGCGATCTTGTCGGCAGAGTTCTTGATCTTCTCGAGGAACTGCTCGTCCCACGCGACGATCTCACGTGGATCGACCAAGTGGTTCGAGCAGTCGTCGGCGAGCTGCCGAACATAGGAGACGTGCCAAAGAGTGCGCGCCTCCATG
>VAYV01000106.1 GCA_005883175.1 Actinomycetota bacterium | reverse complement strand
GCGCGCGCTCTTGCGGGATGATCTGGTCGACGAGCTCCGCCTGATGGTGTACCCGATCGTGCTCGGCGGCGGGAAGAAGATGTTCGAGGAGGGCGTGCCGCCGAAGCCGTTGAAGTTGGTCGAGGCGAAGCAGTCGGCCGACGTTGCGATACTGAGTTTCCAGCGCGCGTAGCCGGACGAACGGGAACCGAGTCGGACCGCTGGTCCGACTCGGTTCTGTCCTGCGCCGTGGACTCAGGCCACGCGGCTGACTTCCATCGGCGTCGCGAGGAACTCCTCGGTGGGCGACACCCTCCGAAGGTGCCAGAACCCGAGGATCGTGAGGAGCGCCATGACTCCCGCTGCCGCGAATGCACCGATGCCTGCGATCAGGGCGATCTGACCCACCTTCCAGAACGCGTAGGCGTTCAAGAGCAGGCCGCGGAGAGTCTCACCCCTGAACAGGGTCTGGACTTGCCCTTGGAGTGTCGCGTCCTCCGGGTTCAGCCTCGAAAGCGTGCTCACTTCCGAGTAGGTCTTCCCGCCGGCGACTTCCTTCAAGTGGACCGCGATGAAGTGGTTCGCGTACGCCTCCGCCTGCGCGCCGTTCGTCATCTGCTGGCCCGCGTATTTCGAGAGGTACGGCTTGATCGCCGGGTCGGCGATCGCCGGACCGGCCGGCATGGTGATGTGCTGCTGGCTGAGCTGGCTTCGCACGTTGCTAGTCGCGAAGTTGTAACCGACGAACAGCAGGACGCCGGCGACCGCCAGCACGATGGTCGTGACGAGTCCTCCCGCCGTCAGCAGACTGTCGAACGTCCTGCGGCGCATGACTCCTCCCTTTCTGGTTCCGGGCCCGGCCGTCGGGTCCGTCTGGTTCGAACGTACGAGGCCGGGACGCGCGCGACAGGGGCCGAAGGACCCCCATCTCGCAGTCCTTTTCGGGACTTGCCGGGACCGAGCGGCCTGCTAGCGTTCGCTTCGTGAACACGGACGTTTCCCCACTTCGCCGCCAGGAGATCCTGGTCCAAGCGGCGCTCATGCTCGCGTCCGAGCTGCCTCTGGCGGCTCTGTTGCAGCGGATCGTCGAGCTTGCGGCGGAGATAGGGGGAGCGCGCTATGCGGCGTTAGGAGTCTTATCGTCCGACGGCGAGGTCATCCGAGAGTTTCTCACGGTCGGCGTCTCCGAAGCCGAACGCGAGCGGATCGGGCCGCTTCCGCACGGCAGGGGCATTCTGCGAGCACTGATCACAGATGCGCGCCCTCTGCGCCTCGCGCGCATCCAGGATGATCCCCGTTCTGTCGGTTTTCCGGCCGATCACCCGCCGATGACGTCCTTTCTCGGCGTCCCCGTCGCCGTCCGTGGAAAAGTGTTCGGCAATCTCTATCTGACGGAGAAGATCACTGGCGAGGAGTTCACCGCAGAGGACGAGGACGCCCTGGTCAAGCTTGCGGCACAGGCGGGCATCGCGATCGAGTACACGCGCGCACAAGAAGAGCTTCGGCGCCTGGCTCTTGCAGAGGATCGCGAGCGCATCGCGAAGGAGCTGCACGATGACGTTATCCAGTCCTTGTTCGCCGAAGGCATGGCCCTCCAAGCCGCACTGGGGATGGTGAACGACCCTTCCGCGATCACGTCCCGGCTCGAGTCGTCGATCGAACACATCGACCGCGTCATCCGGGACCTGCGGAACTACATCTTCGCGCTGCGACCGGGAGCGGTGGCCGACCGGCAGCTGGACCGATCGTTGCGCGATCTGGCTGGGGATTTCGCTTCGAGCGGCATGCGGATCGACGTTCACACCGATGATCTCGTGGTCTCGTTGCTAGCAGGGAAGACCCAGGACATCGTTCAGTTCGCGCGCGAAGCGATCTCGAATGCGGTCCGTCATTCCGAAGCGAAACAGGTGAACGTTTCACTCCTCGCATCCGGGGACGCTGCTCTGCTGGAAATCTCCGACGACGGGATCGGATTCGACGTCGAGCACGCCGGAGGACGCGGCCACGGCCTAGCCAACCTGCGCGCGCGCGCGCAAGCCCTCGGCGGCGAGCCTGAGATCGAGTCCCAAGCGAACGCCGGCACGTGGGTGCGCGTGCGCATCCCGCTCTAGGAGACCAGATGGCCGAGACCCCGATCCGCGTCATGCTGGTGGACGATCACGAGATCGTCCGCCAGGGCATCCGAGCGGTCATCGAAGCAGCCGGAGGGTTGACCGTGGTCGCCGAGGCATCGGGAGTCGCAGAGGCGATCGAACGCGCGAAGTCGACCCTTCCGGATGTGGTTGTGATGGATGTTCGGCTGGCCGACGGCAGCGGCATCGAGGCTACACGCGAGATCAGAGCGGCCCGTCCCGAAACGAGAGTCGTGATGCTCACGAGCTTTGCCGATGACGAGGCATTATTCGCCTCGATCATGGCCGGTGCCGCAGGCTACGTTCTGAAGCAGGTGCGGTCGAACGATCTCGTGCGATCGATTCGCGCAGTCGCCGAGGGCCAATCTCTTCTCGATCCCGCGGTCACGGGTGCGGTTCTCGAGCGACTTCGTAAGGGCAAGCAGCTCATGATGGACCCCAAGCTTGCGCGCCTTTCACCCCAAGAGGAACGGATCCTGAGCCTCGTCGCAGACGGCAAGACGAACAAGGAGATCGGGAAGGATCTGAAGCTGGCCGAGAAGACGGTCAAGAACTACGTCTCGGCGATACTGTCGAAGCTCGAAGTGTCGCGCCGTGCGGAAGCTGCAGCCTACTTAGCTCGCCGCACCACGGATCCCGGCGCAAGCTAGGTCTTCCGCCGCCGAATGGCCCACCGATAAGGGGCCGTTGTGCCCTGCCCCGAAGCTCGTTGGCGCGCCACCCTGGTGCAAGAGCAGGAGGAGGCGCCATGTTCGTCTATTACTACATCCACGTCGAGCGGCCGTTCGAAGAGGTCGAGCCCGCGCTCCTTCGGATGATCCCCGGCCTCCGTGGGTGGGCGGAAGACGCCTATCGAGACGGTGAGCACCTGCACACACGGGTCGGCACTCGTGGAGGGATATTGGCGAAATCCGTCGAGGTGACGGCCGGCTCTCCCGTTCGCGGAGCGTCGGAGACCTGGATCCCGATCCGATGGGAGGCAACGGGCGCGCCGTCTCTGTTCCCTTCGCTTGAGGCGGACGTCGTCGCGGCTTATGTGGGTGCGTCACTCACGCAGATCGCCCTTCGGGGAACGTACCAAGCGCCCTTCGGAAGGGTCGGCGAGGCGCTCGACCGTGCCTTGCTTCACCGGATCGCCGAAGCGAGCGTGAAAGCGTTCGTGGATCGCATCGCGGAGTCCATCGGGAGCGACCTGCTCCCACGCGTGACCGAAGGGAGAGCCCGATGACGGCGCCGTGCGTCTTGGTGGTTGAGTCGCAGGAAGAGGATCTTCGGCT
>VAYV01000121.1 GCA_005883175.1 Actinomycetota bacterium | reverse complement strand
TCGACGCGATCGCCGGGACCCCGGCCTCCTCGGCCGCGTCCAGTGCTGCGCGCGCCCCTCCGATCCGCTGCGGCTTGATGACGATGACGTCGGCAGCCGCCAGCTTCCGAAGCATCTTCGCGTCCTCGACCGTGCGTACACACGACTCCGCGGCGATGAGGACGGCACTCCCTCGCCTGAATCTCGCCATCTCTTCCATCGTCGGAACCGGGTCCTCGATGAGCTCGATGTCCAAGCCTCGCACCTGCGCCAAGAAGATGCCCGCCGTGTCCGGGTCCCACGCCCCGTTCGCGTCGAGACGCATGCGTGCGCGGGGCAACGCATCGCGCACGGCCCGCACGCGCTCGACGCTGGCGGCGTCGCCGACCTTGATCTTGATCGTGTCGCAGCCGGAGTCGACCGCCATGCGCGCGGCCTGCTCGGGCGGAACCCGCGGGATCATCGTGTTCACCTCAATGCGCGCGCGGACCGCTTCGGGGAACGGTTCGGTCGCCGCTTCGATCGCGGCGCGCCTCGCCGCGGCGCGCTCGACGTCCGACCAGCTCGGGAGCGGCGAATATTCGCCCCACCCTGCGGGGCCCTCGATCAAGACCCCTTCTCGCTGGACGACGTCGCCGACCGCCACGCGCAAGCGCGTGCGGAACGGGACCTCCTTCAGCTCAGCCATAGGCCGATCGCCAAGAAGACGCCGAACTGAACCAGCATCAGCACGGTGCCGAGCAACACCCGGACGAGCTCCGGCCCGCGCGCGTAGCCGACGGTGCGGAGGGGCCCCGCGGCCAACGGGATCGCCGCCAGCGCGAGCAGCGCGCCGACGGGCATCTGCCCGGCGAGCCTGCCCAGGATCGGCAGCACCAGGGCCGCCGTGATCACCGCGCGGTACAGCGCGCGCGTGGCTTGATCGCCGATCCGGACGGCGAGCGTCCGTTTCCCGACCGCCGTATCCGTCGGGATGTCGCGAAGGTTGTTCGCAACCAGGACGGCGACCGCGAGCAGTCCCATCGATACCGCCGCCCACCACGCTTGCGCGCGAACGCCGCCGGCTTGGACGTATGCCGTGCCGGCCGTCGCAACGAGGCCGAAGAAGATGAAGACGGAAAGCTCGCCCAGGCCGGCCGATGCGTACGGCTTCGGCCCGCCCGAATAGAGAACCGCAGCCAGGATCGCGATCGCACCGAGCCCGAGCAGCCACCATCCTGCGGCGCGCGCGATGAGCAATCCGGAGACGCCGGCCACGGCGAACGACACCGCGGCCGCCGCCGCGACGGCACGCGGGGACTTCAAGCCGCTCGCAGTCAGACGAACCGGCCCGACGCGCGCGGCCGTATCGACACCGCGCTTGCCGTCGGAGTAATCGTTGGCGTAGTTCACGCCGACCTGCAGACCGAGCGCAACCAGCAAACACCCGAGCGTACGCAGCGCGGTCGCGTGCTCGGCGGCCGCCGTCCCCACGACGACGGGCGTCACGCCGACGCCGAGGGTACGAGGGCGCGCGCCCAAAACCCAAAGCTTCAGCGCGGACGGTGCTGACGCCTCGCTCAAGGCCGGTGCGGGAACTTCGCGAAGTCCGGCTTGCGCTTCTCGAGGTACGCGTCTCGGCCTTCCTGCGCCTCTTCGCTCATGTAGAAGAGAAGCGTCGCGTCGCCGGCGAGCTGCTGGATCCCGGCGAGCCCGTCGGTGTCGGCGTTGAAGCCGGCCTTCAGCAAGCGGAGCGCGAGGGGCGACATCTCGAGCATGCGCCGGCACCATGCGACCGTGGCTTCTTCAAGCTGCTCGAGCGGAACGACCTTGTTGACCAAGCCCATCTCGTACGCGCGCTGCGCGTCGTACTGCTCGCAGAGGAACCAGACCTCCTTCGCGCGCTTCAGACCGATCGTTCGTGCGAGCAGCCCCGACCCGTACCCACCGTCGAAGGAGCCCACCTTTGGTCCCGTCTGACCGAAGCGCGCGTTCTCCGCGCAGATCGTCAAGTCGCATACGAGGTGCAGCACATGCCCGCCGCCGATCGCATAGCCCGCCACCATCGCGACGACCGGCTTGGGCAGGCGGCGGATCTGGACCTGGAGGTCCAAGACGTTCAGGCGGCCGATCCCTTTCTCGTCCTTGTAGCCATCGTCGCCGCGCACACGCTGGTCACCGCCCGAGCAGAACGCCTCCGGGCCCTCGCCGGTGAAGACGATGACGCCGATGGCCGGATCGTCGCGTGCGACCTCGAAAGCGCGCGACAGCTCGAACAGCGTCTGCGGCCGGAAGGCGTTGCGCACCTCGGGCCGGTTGATCGTGATCTTGGCGATGCCGTCGGCGGTCTCGTAGCGGATGTCCGTGTACTCGCCCTCAGTCTTCCATTCCATGACTGCTTACTCCTAGAGCAGTTACTCGAATCCTTGCGCTAGCCTACCCCGCGTGAGAAGCGCGAGGAAATCGGACCTGATCGCGGTGACGGCCCCGCCTTCCGCCGCGTGGCTGACGTGGATCCGCGAAGCGTGGGACGCCGGCGCGGCCGTTCTGCCGGTCGACCACCGGCTCACGCGAGACGAACAACAGGGGCTGATCGCGCGCGCGCTCCCCACCGCCATCTTCGACGGGGCACAGTTCCTGCGCCTGGACGGCGTGCCGTGCTCCGACGACGTCGCTCTTGTGGTAGCGACCTCCGGGTCTGCGGGAGAACCCAAGGCGGCCGAGCTCACCCACGACGCCTTGCGCGCGGCGGTCCTTTCATCGGCCGAGCGGCTGGGGGTCGGGGCCGGAGACTCGTGGCTGTGTTGCCTTCCGGTTTCGCACATGGGCGGGATGCTCGTGCTGCTTCGGGGCTTGATCATGGGCGCTTCGATCGAGGTTCAATCACATTTCGACCCGGTGCGCGTAGCGAGATCGGGTGCCGGCTGTACTTCAGTCGTGCCCACCATGGTGGCCCGGATCCACTCAGCTGGAGAGACGCTTTCTCGGTTCCATGTCGTCTTGGTCGGGGGGGCTGCGTTGGATCCGAGCGTGGCGCGCGCACCGCTGGTTCGCACCTACGGAATGACCGAGTCCTGCGGCGGCGTCGTGTACGACGGGCGCGCGCTGGACGGAGTCGGGGTTCGGATCGGCGACGACGGCGAGATCCAACTCGCGGGTCCGACGTTGATGCGGGGCTACCGCCTCTCGTCGTCGCAGCCGTTCACATCGGACGGGTGGCTCCCCACGCGCGACGCGGGGGTGTTGGCCGACGGCGAATTGCAAGTCTTCGGGCGTCTCGACGATGTGATCATCACCGGCGGCGAGAAAGTGTGGCCGCAGGAAGTCGAAGTCGTGCTGCGCGCGCACCCGGCGGTGGCGGACGTCGCAGTGATCGGCCGGCCCGATCCCGAGTGGGGCTCGGTCGTGACGGCTCTCGTCGTCCCGTCCGATCCGGCTGAGCCGCCCTTGCTGGACGCTGTGCGCGCGCACTGCGCCGGGCGTCTCGCGAAGTACAAAGTGCCGCGCGCACTTGAACTGGTCAAGAGTGTGCGCCAAATG
>VAYV01000120.1 GCA_005883175.1 Actinomycetota bacterium | reverse complement strand
CTTCGAGAGTGGCCACGTGCGGCTGGTCTTCCCGAGCTGGACGAGCTCCGCGTCGGCGTCGAGCGACATCTGGATGAGCTGGGTCTGAGGACCGGCTTCCGCCTCGGGCATCGCCGACTCGACGAACTGGGCGGCGATCCCGAAGGTCCCGGCTTTGAACGTTGCATCTTCCGTGATGTGGATCTCGGGAGGTCCGACCATGCGCCAACCCTCGCTTGCGGCCGCGCGCCTGGCTACGGCCGAAAGTTCCTTCCGCAGGGTCGAGGAGATCTGGCTCAGCCGTTCGAAGTCCTTGTTCGAGAGGTTGAACTCGAAGGCGTTCGGCACATACGTCGCCCCGCTGGCGGCGGCCGTCTTTTCCTCTTCCATCGCGCGCACCATGCGTTTGCCCAGCTCGACCGGTTGGACGCCCCCGCCGGGGAGCGCGCGCGCAAAGAAGCCCTCGACCAGACCTTCGAGGCGCTTTTCGAATCCGCGGAGGAAGCTCACAGGTGACTCCCGGCTCGACGGCCGTGACGGGGTGATTCTAACTGCTGGCGCTGGTCAACCGGCGTGCTCGCACCGCTTACCCTCGTTCCGCAGGCTGGTAAACTCGCGGTTCCGCCTACCCGGGATGTGTACGCGGGGGACTGGCGGAACATGGCAGACGCGCACGGTTCAGGTCCGTGTGAGCTTACGCTCATCGGGGTTCAAATCCCCGGTCCCCCACTCGGTTGAGCCCCTCGATGTTCGAGGGGCTCACGTGCTTTTGCGGGATCACGTGAACACGGGGAAGATGCTCGCGCCATGTCGGACACATTGGTGGTTCGCGGCGCGCGCTTGTACGACGGCCGCGGCCTCGATGCGATCGACGAGGCCGTGTTGGTCGCGCAAGACGGCCGGGTGATGTACGCGGGGCCGGCCGGCGGCGCGCGCGGGTTCGACGCGTTGCCCGATGCGGTCGATGCTGCCGGGCGCACGCTCATCCCGGGCTTGATCGACGCGCACGTCCACCTGTGCTCCAACGGCAGCCCCGACTTCGCCGCCGACGCCCAGTCTTTGTCTGCGCAACAGGCGCGCGATCGGTGCGCCGAGGCCGCGCTGCGCGCGCTCGAGGCCGGCATCACGACGGTGCGCGACCTCGGGGGGGTCGGGTCGGCCACCGTGGAAGCTGCGCGCGCGCAAGCGTCTGGCGCGCTGAAGGGCGCGCGCATCCTGACCTCCGTCCAGGTGCTGACGGTTCCCGGCGGGCACGCGCACTTCATCGGCCGCGAGATCGCCTCGGTAGGCGAGATGGTCAAGGCGATCCAGTCGCTGCACGAGGCGGGTGCGACGGTGATCAAGCTGGTCGCGACCGGCGGGGTCCTGACCCCGGGGATCGGCGCGCAACAGTCGTCGTTCCCGCCCGAGCAGCTTCACGCGGCCGTCGAAGAAGCGCACCGCCTTGGATTGCGCGCGGCGGCGCACGCGATCGGTGCCGAGGGGATCGCGGCGGCCGTCGACGCCGGTGTCGATTCGATCGAACACGGCTGCTTCCTGTCGGACCCGGTCATCGGCGAGATGATCGGCAACCCGACGTGGCTCGTCGCGACGTTGTCCGCGCCGGAACGGATCGCGAGCGGCGGTAATGAGGCACCCCAGTACGCAGTGGACAAGTCGCTCGAAGTGATGACGGCTCAGAGAGGGTCGTTCCGGCGGGCGCTCGACCTCGGCACCCGCATCGCCAGCGGGACGGATGCGGGCACGCCGTACAACCTGCACGGCGGACTCTCCCACGAGCTAAAGCTCATGCACGAATCGGGGATGGGGCTCGAGCGCATCTTGATGTCGGCCACACGCGACGCGGCGCAGCTGCTCGGCCTGGGAGACATCGGCTCGCTCGAGGCCGGCAAGATCGCCGACTTCGTCCTACTCGACGGCGACCCGCTCACCGACGTCGGTGCCTACGCGCGCGTTGCGCTCGTCGTGCAGAACGGGCGTATCGTCATCGATCGGCGATGAACCGCGTCAAGGCGCACGACATCGAGCTCGCGTGGGACGAGCTCGGCTCCGGCGAACCGACGATCCTCGTCGTACCGCAGTGGTTCTTGTCGTCTCGCTCGATGCGTGCGAGCGCGCTCGTCCGTCGGCTGGCCCAGCAGCATCGCATCCTGTTGTACGACCGGCGCGGGACCGGCGCGTCGGACAAGCCGGGACCCCCCTACACGACCGCGCGCGATTCGCGCGACCTGGCCGGGATGTTCGATGCCTTATCGTTGGACGGCGTCGTGATGCTCGGCCACGGCGTGCGCGGATCGCAGGTGGCGATGCACTTCGCCGGCCACTTCCCGAAGCTGGTGCGCGCGGTCATCTGCATCGGCGGGACGCCACGGTGGCGTGCCGGCCCCGAGTGGCCCTACGGGCTGAACGACGGCGCATGGGACGCGGCGTTCGGGAAGCTCGAATCGTCGAACGAGCCGCCGCCGGGTGCGTCGCTCGCGATGAACGAAGACTGGGAAGCGGCGGGGCGGGAAAGGGCGCTCGATATCTTGCGGCGGACACGCGACGAAGACCTTCGTCACTTCCTTCCAAAGGTCACGCCGCCGACGCTGATCGTGCACATGCGGGAGGACCGCCTGGTCCCGTTCGAAGCGGCGCAGTGGCTGGCCGAAAGCCTGCCGCACGGAGTGCTCGAAGTGTTCGATGCGCCGCGCGAGATCCCGTTCCACGCGCACGAGGAGCTGGCCGACCACATCGAGGAATTCCTGCGGACCACCGGCTGACGGTTCGCTTGGCGCGCGCGCTGCTGCGATAATCCCATCCCCGCCTCTTCCGCGGGCCCCAATCGCGAGAGGTCCAACGTGACGCATCTGGTCGAACCTCACGGTGGTGTGCTCGTCGACGGCATCGTCGACGATGAGCGCGCAGCCGATCTGAAGAAGCAGTCGTCCGACTGGGTGTCGTGGGACCTGACGGAGCGCCAGCTTTGCGACCTCGAGCTGCTGCTGTCGGGCGGCTTCTCGCCGCTGCGCGGATTCATGGGCCGGCGGCCGTCGAGAGCGGCAGGACCCTCGCGCTTCGCGATCCCGAAGGTGTCATGCTCGCCGCCTTGCACGTGAGCGAGGTGTGGCGGCCGGACCTCGAGCTGGAGGCCCAGGCCGTCTTCGGCACGAACGACGATACGCATCCGGGCGTCGCGCACCTGATGCACCGGACGAACCCGGTGTACCTGGCCGGCGAGCTCGAAGGGATCCAGCTTCCCTCCCACTACGACTACCGAGAGCTGCGGCTGACGCCGAAAGAGGTCCGCGAGCAGTTCGCGCGCTCGGGGTGGCGCAAGGTCGTCGCGTTCCAGACGCGCAACCCGATGCACCGCGCGCACTTCGAGCTGACGCTGCGCGCGGCGCGCGAGGTCGAAGCGTCGCTGCTGGTGCATCCGGTCGTCGGCATGACGAAGCCCGGCGACGTCGACCACTACACGCGGGTGCGGTGCTATCGCGCGATCATGTCGTCGTACCCGCACGGGACGGCGATGCTGTCCCTGTTGCCGCTCGCGATGCGGATGGGCGGTCCGCGCGAGGTGTTGCTGCACGCGATCATCCGCAAGAATCACGGCTGCACGCATCTGATCGTCGGGCGTGACCATGCCGGGCCGGGGTCGGATCGTAGCGGGGCGCCGTTCTACGAGCCCTACGACGCGCAGGAGATGCTGCGCGCGCACGAGGAAGAGCTCGGCGTCGCGATGGTTCCGTTCCGTCAGATGGTGTACGTCGAAGACCTCGACACCTACGTTCCCGAAGACGAAGTGCCGGAAGGGGTCCGGGTGCTCAACATCTCGGGAACCGAGCAGCGCCGGCGCCTCAACGAGGGACGCGATCTTCCGCACTGGTTCACGCCGCCCGCTGTCGCGGAAGAGTTGCGCAGGAGCTACCCACCGCGCGCGCGCCAAGGCTTCACCGTCTTCTTCACCGGCTTGTCCGGCGCCGGGAAGTCGACGATCGCGAACGTGCTTCAGTCGAAGCTGCTCGAGATCGGCGGGCGTCCTGTGACGCTGCTCGACGGAGACATCGTGCGCAAGCACCTTTCTTCTGAGTTGGGCTTTTCGCACGAGCACCGCGACATCAACATCCGGCGCATCGGCTTCGTGGCGAGCGAAGTGACGAAGAACGGTGGCATCGCCTTGTGCGCGCCGATCGCGCCCTACGACGCGACGCGGAAAGCGGTGCGCGCGATGGTCGAGAAGGGCGGCGGGTTCATCCTGGTACACGTCTCCACGTCGCTGGAGACCTGTGAGGCGCGCGACCGGAAAGGCTTGTACGCGAAGGCGCGCGCGGGGATCGTGAAGGAGTTCACGGGGATCTCGGACCCCTACGAGCCGCCCGACGACTCCGAAGTCGTCATCGATACGGTCGACGTTTCCCCTGAAGAGGCGGCCCAACAGATCATCCTTCACCTGGAGCAAGAGGGATACATCGGTCCGGTGGAGAACGACCAGGCGTAGGAGGATCCATGAGCGCGATCCAGATCCCGTCCGAGCTGATCGAGCTGCGCCAGTCGATCCGCGACTTCATCGAGCGCGAAGTCAAGCCGGCAGAGGCGAAGTACGCGCAGGAGCTACAAGAGACGGGCGCGATCGCGAACGCCGAAGAAGAGAAGAAGAAAATCCGCCGGAAGTCGGCGGAGGTCGGCTTCTATCAGCTGCACATGTCGGAGGAGCTCGGCGGAGCGGGGCTTTCGTACCTCGGTCAGGTCCTGATCCACGAAGAGGTCTACCGGCACGGGTCGTTCCTCGCGGCGCGCGGTGGTGTGCTGGCGTCGGTGGAGGGGCCGACGCCGATCTTCCGCGTGGCGTCTGAGGACCTTCGGCAGCGCTACCTGGAACCACTGATGCGCGCCGAGAAAGAGATGTGCTTCGCGCTGACCGAACCGGAGGCGGGCTCGGACGCGACGCAGATCCGCACGCGCGCGGAGCAGAAGAACGGCGTGTATATCCTGAACGGACGCAAGCACTTCATCACGCACGGCGCTGAGGCCGACTTCGCCGTCGTCTTCGCCGTCACCGACATGGAGAAGGGCGCGCGCGGCGGGATCACGGCGTTCATCGTCGAGAAGGGCTGGCCGGGATTCGAGGTCACGCGCCTGCAGCGCACGGCCTCGACGGTCGACCTTCCCGCGGAGCTGACCTTCGACAACGTGGAAGTGCCGGCGTCCAACGTCTTGGGTGAGGAAGGTCAAGGCTTCTACGCGGCGATGCAGTGGATCAACGGGGGGCGGCTGCACATCGCGGCGTCGGCGCTCGGGATCA
>VAYV01000119.1 GCA_005883175.1 Actinomycetota bacterium | reverse complement strand
TCGCGAAACGCCGCGTGCCGGTGGGTCAAGTGCTGCTCACGCAGGACGACTTCGTGCGACGCAAGGCCTACCTCAACGCGCACGCCGCACTTGCACGGCTGCTCGACCTGGGGGTCGTTCCGATCGTCAACGAGAACGACACCGTAGCGGTCGATGAGATCCGCTTCGGGGACAACGACCGCTTGGCCGCACTGGTTTCGATCATGGTGCACGCCGACCTGCTGGTCATCCTGTCCGACATCGACGGCGTGTACTCGGCGGATCCGAAGCGTCATCGAGCGGAGCTGCTGACGCACATCGACGGCCTGCGCGCGCTCGACGGGTTGCGCGCGGGGAAGTCCGGCTCGCCGCTGGGATCGGGCGGCATGGCGTCGAAGGTCGAGGCCGTGCGCGTCGCGAGCGCAAGCGGCACCGGCGTCGTCATCGCGAACGCGCGCGCCGACGCGATCTTGCGCCGGATCCTTCAGGGCGAAGAGGTCGGCACGTTCTTCCCGGCGCACCGCGTTCGCGGACGCAGCCGCAAGCTTTGGATCGAATTCGTCCAAAACGCGCGTGGTACCATCGTCGTCGACGCAGGCGCTCAGAAAGCGCTGGTCAGCGGTGGGAAGAGCTTGCTGCCGGCGGGGGTTGTGGGACATCGCGGGGCCTTCGTGATCGGCGACGCGGTCGAGGTTGCCGGGCCCGACGGTTCGATCTTCGCCAAGGGGATCACCAACTACGGCGCGGACGAGATCCCTTCGATCCAAGGGAGCAGCATCAAGGAAGGCGGACGTGAAGTCATCCATCGAGACTCGCTGGTGATCCTGTGAACGGCATCGACGCGATCGGGAAGCGCGCGCGCACCGCGGCGGCCGCACTTGCGCTGGTCGACGCCGACACGAAGGATCGCGCACTCAACGCTATGGCGGATGCGTTGATCGAGCACGCCGGTGAAGTCCTGAAGGCGAACGAAGAGGACCTTGCGCGCGCGGAAGCAGACGGCGTCACCGGCGCGCTGATCGACCGCCTGACGCTGAACGAGAAGCGGATCGAGGACATGGCGCAAGGGCTGCGGGACCTGACGTCCTTGCCGGACCCGATCGGCGAGGTCGTCGGCTCGTGGACGCGGCCTAACGGGCTCCAGATCGAGCGCGTGCGTGTTCCGCTCGGCGTGGTCGGAATCATCTACGAGGCGCGACCGAACGTAACGGTAGACGCAGCCGGCATCTGCCTGAAGAGCGGGAACGCGTCGATCCTGCGTGGCTCGTCGAGCGCGATCTCCTCGAACAAGGTGCTTACACGGATCATCGACGACGCAGGCGTTTCCGCTGGCTTGCCGAAGAACTGCATCCAACTGATCGAAGACACCGCGCGCGAGAGCGCCAAGGAGCTGATGCGCGCGCGCGAGTACGTCGACGTGCTGATCCCGCGAGGTGGACCGGAGCTGATCCGTACCACGGTCGAGGAGTCCACGGTTCCCGTCATCGAAACTGGGGTGGGGAACTGCCACGTCTACGTGGATGCGCGCGCGGACGTCGCCAAGGCTTTGTCGATCGTCGTCAACGCGAAGACGCAGCGGCCGGGAGTTTGCAATGCGGCCGAGACGCTGTTGGTGCATCAGGCCGTGGTGGAGGAGTTCTTGCCTCGGGTGGTCGACGTGCTCAGCGAGAGTGGGGTCGAGCTCCGCGGGGACGACAGCGCCCGCGCGATCCGGCCTTCTATCGTTCCGGCGACGGAAGAGGATTGGGACGCCGAGTATCTGGATCTGATCATGGCCGTGGGCGTTGTTGGTTCGGTGGAAGAGGCCATCGCGCGCATCAACGCGCACGGGACCAACCACACCGACGCGATCGTGACGGAGGACCCCGAGGCTGCGGAACGCTTCGCGCGCGAGGTGGACTCCGCGTGCGTCATGGTCAACGCCTCGACGCGCTTCGCCGACGGCGGGGAGTTCGGCCTCGGCGCAGAGATCGGTATCTCAAACCAGAAGCTACACGCGCGCGGCCCGATGGCGCTCGTGGAGATGACCTCGTACAAATACATCGTGCGAGGAGACGGGCAGGTGCGGGAATGAGCAAGAAGAACGAGCTGCTCAAGATGGAAGAGGAGCGCTGGAACGAGATGTACAGCTTGCTCGACCGGGTGCCGGACTGGGAGAAGCCCGGCGTGGCCGACGAGTGGTCGGCGAAGGACCTGCTCGGGCACGTGGCTGCGTGGCACGCGTGCACAATGGATCGCCTCGAGCAGTTCCGCACGAAGGGTGAGATGTCGAAGGCTCCGCCGGACATCGACGCGTTTAACGCCGTAACCTGCGAGCAGAACAAAGACCTGTCGCTCCACGACGTCAAAGTGATCGCCGGCGCCTCACGTCATCGGTTCCGTGAGGAGCTTGCGATGCTGAAAGACGAGGATGCCGAGAAGCTCGAGCGAGTGATCTACGGCAACGCGCACGGTCATTACGAGGAGCACATCCCTCAGATCGAGGCGTACCTCGCGAAGGAGAACGCGTGACCTCGTACCGCTTCGAGACCGTGCCCGAGGTCGTCGAGAAGCTCGGTTCCGTCGACTACCTGTCCGACGAGTCGATCGCAACCGTGGTCTACCTTGCCGACCGGCTGGGGAAGCCGGTGCTGGTCGAGGGACCTGCGGGGACGGGGAAGACGGAGCTCTCGAAAGCCGTCGCGTCGATCTTGGGCGCGAACCTGATCCGCCTGCAGTGCTACGAAGGCCTCGACGAAGCCAAGGCGCTCTACGAGTGG
>VAYV01000118.1 GCA_005883175.1 Actinomycetota bacterium | reverse complement strand
GCTTGCTTGAACGAGTCGTCAGCGTTCGTTCCCATCCCCGAGTCGATGTTGATCGCGTCGGCTGCAGCGAGGCGCGAGAAGCCCGCCGAGATCGGCTCGCCTATCACGCAGGTGTTGGTGTTCCAGTTCGCAGCCGCGGTCGTGTGGAACCCGTCTACCCACAAGAGCGGGCTGCCCGGGACGTGCAGCGGGTCCTTGTCGTCAAGCTTGTGACCGTTGGCGGTCGCGACCTGCGACACCAGCGGTGCGATCTGATTCGGGTCGTCCTTGGTGACACCGAGACCAACCTCGGCGACAGATCCCTGACCGTACGACTTGTCCGCCGTGAATCCCTTGGGGAGGATCGGACGGTCGAACTCGTTGTACAGCGCTGTGGGAAGTCCCTCCGACCGAACGACTGCGTTCGACTGGCCGACTTCTACGTTCGCCACCTTGGTGCCCATCAGTTCGAGGGCATCAACATGCGCGACTTCACCACTCGCGAAACCGCCGTACGGGCCGCCCGTTGCGGCCGCGTTGACCGGAACCGCGAACGCGGTTACGACCACGCCGGTCATGAGTGCGATCAGAGACGCAGAGAACTTCCGTGCGGCGCGTCCCCCGCCAACTTTCAACATGAGCAACCCCCTAGGTTGTCTAGCGTTGCAACGTCAGTGGTTCTTCAGCACTTCTTCGCCACGGAGAGAGCTAAACCCTGTTTCGGGTACCCGATCCCTACGGTGACAAACCGGCAGGGTCGTGTACCTGTCTCTCCGCCTACCTCAACGACTCCCGAACTCGGAAAGTCACGAGGACAATGGCACGTTTGGGCTAGTCATTTCAACCCCCGTCTTCCATGACCTAGGAAATCGGAAATGGAATCGCTCTTGCCGAAAAGTTCATTTCTCCTGGTGAGAGGCCGTCCGATGCACACTTTGGAAATTTGGACAAAAAGGGCGCATTCAACCACGGAGCGTGATAATCCGGTGGACCGCTTATCTGTAACAGTTCGCTCGCCAGCAACAACGGGAACAAATGTGGCATGGGCCGGATCACGCGGAGTGCCAGGCGATGGGTATTTGCGATTCTCTTGGTTCTGGCGCCGGCGTGTGCCCCGACGCGCTTCGCACCGCCAACGGCAACCCCCCTGCAGCTCCGGTCGACGATCGTTGCGGCCGACGGGACGCCGCTCGCAACGCTGTTCGTTCAGAACCGCACGGCCGTTCAGGCGAGCGCTATCCCGAGCGTCGTCAAGGCCGCGACGATCGCAGCGGAAGACGCGCGCTTCCTCAGCCACGCCGGCATCGACTTGAAGGGCATCGCGCGCGCATTCGTCGCGAATCTCGCAGCCGGTCGCGTCGTACAAGGCGGCAGCACGATCACCGAACAGCTTGCGAAGCTGATGTACGGACCGAACGCACCGCGGACGCTCGGCGAGAAGCTGCGCGAAGCACGCCTGGCCGTGTGGCTCGAGCAGCGCTACTCCAAGGATGAGATCCTGTCGATGTACTTGAACCGCGCGTACTTCGGTCACGGCGCCTACGGGATCCAAGCGGCGGTCGAGACGTACTTCGACGTTCCGTTGCGCGCGTTAGATGCGTCGCGCGCGGCACTTCTGGCCGGGCTGCTGCGCGCCCCGGCTGCGCTGGATCCGTTCCGAGACCCATCGGCCGCACTCTCGCGACGCAACGAGGTGCTCGCGCGCATGCGCGACGCCGGAACGATCACCGCCGCAGAGGCCGCGCGCGCTTCATCAGCGCCGCTTTCGTTGCGCACGCGCCCGTTGCCGACGAACGCGCACGCTCCCTACTTCGTCGAGTACGTCGAAGACCAAGTGCTGTCCGACCCCGCTTTCGGCGCGACCGAGCAAGAACGACAGGATGCGTTGTACCGAGGCGGGCTCACCATCCGAACGACACTCGATCCCCGTCTGCAGAACGCAGCCGAACAAGCCGTTTCCGGCGTGCTCGGACGCGCCGGCGATCCGGATGTCGCGTTGATCGCGATCGATCCGCACACGGGTGCCGTGCGGGCGATGATCGGCGGGAAGGACTTCGCGCGCGCGCCCTTCAACCTCGCGGTGCAGGCGAGGCGCCAACCGGGGAGCGCCTTCAAACCGTTCGCGCTTGCGGCGGCGATCGAAGACGGGATCTCGCCCGACAAGACGTACCAGTCGTCGGAAACGACCCTGCATTTCGATGCGTACTCAAGCTGGCGCGTTCGCAACTACGACGGCACCGGCGGGGGCATGATGTCTCTTCGCACCGCGACGGAACGCTCGGTCAATGCGGTGTACGCGCGCCTGGTTATGGACATCGGCCCGGGCACCGTCGCCGGCATGGCGCAACGCGCCGGCATCACTTCACCGATCGAGCCCTTCCCGTCGATCGCGCTCGGCGCGCTCCGGACGGGTGTATCGCCGCTCGAGATGGCCTCGGCGTACGGGACGTTCGCGAACGACGGCGTGCATATGCCGCCGCACGGGATCGCGTTCGCGAAGGACGCGTCGGGCAACGTCTTGTCCGACGAGCGCGCGCGGCGCGGGACGCCGGCGATGGACGCGGGTATCGCCTACGAGGTCACGAGCGTCCTCCAAGACGTGGCGCGGTACGGAACCGGTGCGAACGCGTGGATCGGACGGCCGATGGCCGACAAGACGGGAACGACCGACGGCCACCGCGACGCGTGGCTCGTCGGATACACGCCCGACCTCGTGACGGCGGTGTGGGTCGGCTACCGCATCCCGCGGCCGATGACGAACGTCCACGGGATCAGCGTCGTCGGCGCGTCGTTCCCGTCGACGATCTGGCGACGCTTCATGTCGCGCGCGGAAGCGGGCAAGAAGGTACGCGACTTCGACGTTCCGGCGGCGCTCATGCACGTGCGCGTCGGCGGCAACGGAACGTGCATCGCCGCGTCCGATCAGCCCGGAATGGACGAATCGCTCCCGGTGTCCCTCGTTCCATCGTCACCGTGCCCGCGCCCGACTCAGCCGGCTCCGTCGCCGTCGCCGAGTCCCGCCGTCCCTTCTCCCTCGCCGTCCGCAACCGCGTCCCCATCGCCCAAACCCTCTGCGTCTCCGAAGCCCTCTGTTTCCCCGCACTGACACAAGGGAACAAGAAGATCACGGAAGGAGGGTGTTGAACATGGCTCTCGAACACGAGCACATCCACGAGGTGCACGAGTCCGTCGTTTCTGAAGAGCGGGCCGCAGTGCGCGAGCCGTTCGGCATCGCACAGTTCTTCTCGCTGGCGATCGGGATATTCCTGATCGTCATCGGCGCGATCGGCCTGGCACGCGCAGGACTCCACCACATCGATTCTCCGACCGTGACGGTCGGTCCCTTCACGATGACGCCGTTGCTCGCGGCCGTGAACCTGTTCCTCGGTCTGGTCGGCTTGATCGGCGCAGCGGGTCGAGCAGCCGCGCGCGGCGTGTCCATGTTCATCGGGCCGGCACTGCTTGCCGGCGGGATCGTTGCGTTGGTCCAGAGCGTCAGGGTTCTGGGCTGGAATCGAGCAGACGGCGTGATCTACATCATCCTGGG
>VAYV01000117.1 GCA_005883175.1 Actinomycetota bacterium | reverse complement strand
CATCCCGTCGGACGGGATCGCGCGCGGCGCGACGCGGAGCCCCCCGCCGTAGAACTGGCAGTTCGCGACCACCACCATCGTGAAGACGCCGGCGTGCTTCCCCGGTTCGAGCGGCGTGTCGGGCCGGACGCCGCGCCCCTTGCGGCCGTTGAAGTCCAAGTGCCCGGCCTGCGGGCGGTAGCCGATGATCGCGCGCAAGGCGGCCAGCCGGTACGCCCGCCCGCCGAGCCAGCGCGGCATCTTCGAGGCCGACACGACGACGTGCGCCCCGATGCCCGCCTCCGCGATGTTGGCGAACCAACGCATCTTCTCTTTCCCGTCGTCCCCGCGGAAGCGCACGCGCGCGATGTCCAGCGCGCCCCACATGTTCTTCCCTGCCAGGTTGCGCGCGGCCTCTTCGGGCACGGTCGGAAGTCCGAACGTCTTGATGAAGTCGCTGCCGCTTCCCGAGGGAACGACGCCGAGGACAACGTCCGGCGCGATCGGACCCTCCTCCCCCATCAGCCCGTTCACGACCTCGTGCACCGTTCCGTCTCCGCCGACGGCGACGACGAACGTGCAACCGGACTCCACGGCCGCGCGCGCGAGGTCCTGCGCATGCCCCGGCGTCGTCGTCTCGACGATCTCGTACTCGAGCTCTTCGCGTTCGACGACGTCTTTGATGCGCGGCAGCGCGCGCCCGATCGCCCCGCGGCCGGCTTGGGGGTTGACGATCATGCGCATCGGTCCGTACGGAGACGCCATGCGTTCGGATACTAGCGTCGCGTCATGCGAGCAGCCGGTTACAACGCGCCGCTGTACGCGACCACGCCACGGTAGATCGCGCGCGCGGCGTCGCGACACCGTTCCGCCAACGGGTCCGGCGCCACGTCGGCCAACTGACGCAACAAGTCCCATACTTGCTTCGTCGAGCGGACGAAGTCGCCGGCGGAAAGGTCCCCGTCCTCGAGCACGTCCTCGAGGGGTTCACCCGACGCCCACTGGTACAGCTGGTCGCAGAAGCCCGGATCGGGCTCGCGCACCAGCTCGAGCCGGTGGTGCTCTTCGGCGTCGTGGATCCGGCGATAGAGGCGCATCAAGGCGGTGAACGCGCGCCGCACGTCCGCCGTGGGGAGATCCATCTGCGGGACGCCGATCCGCGTTTCGAACACCACCGGCGATACGACCGAGGCGATCCCGGGCACATCGAGGTCGGCGAACACCCCGGTCTCGAGGGCCTCCGACACCAGCAGGTCGCTCTCGTTGTAGATCCGGCTGAGCCGCGTCCCCTTCTCGGTGACGGCGCCGTCGCGCACGTAGCCGAAGGTTTCGAGCACCATGAGCACACGCTCGAACGTTCGCGCCAGCGTCTCGGTACGCGCGCGCACCCGCCGGCGCAACGCCGCCGTGTCCTTCTCGAGCTCGTCGATGCGTTGCATCCAGCGCTCGTGCTCGGCTCGATCGGGACAGGAAAACACCGGGTGCGCGCGCATCTCGGCGTCCGCCTCTGCGTCGAGCGCGCGCGCCGGCGCCGGCCCCTCGGCGCGCGGCTCGTGCGGGGTCAAGGCCCCCAGCTGACGGCCGACCTCGTGCCGGTAGCGCGGCGCGCGCGGATCGCCGCGCGGCAACCGGACGTCCCCGACGACGGCCGGCGGCTCGCGGAAGTCGCGGACGGCAAGGCGCGCGACCGTTCTGTCCTCGGTCACAACGACCGGCTGCGGCTCGCCTCGCTTCCCGTGGCGTACCTCGACGACGGCGGCCAGCCCTTGCCGCGGCCCGCGCCGCACCAGCACAACGTCGCCGGGGCGAAGCCGCTCGAACGCCGCCCGGACCGATTCGGTGCGGTCGCGACGGAACCGCTCTTGCTCCTCGTGTTGCGCCGATCGCGCGCGCTTCACGAGCTCCCAGTACTCGGCGACATCGCCGCGCTCGCAGGCCGCGTTCTCGCGGTAGCTCGTGAGGAAGCGTTCGTTGCGCACGATCTGCCGCTCTTGGCGCGACACGCTACGGTCGGCGAGGAACTGCGCGAACGAGAGGTTGAGCAGGCGCGCGGCCTCCTCGACGGAATACGTCCGCAGGAGGTTGACGGCCATGTTGTACGACGGCCGGAACGATGAGATCAGCGGGTACGAGCGCCCCTCCGCCAGCGCAGCGACCCGCTCGAACGAGATGTCGGGCTGGAGCAGTGTGATCCCGTAGCCGATCTCGTCCATGCCCCGCCGTCCGGCTCGCCCAGTCAGCTGGGTGAAGTCTGCCGGGGTCATGAGCTCGTGCCGCTCGCCGGTGAACTTCATGAGGCGCTCGATCACCACCGTCTTCGCCGGCATGTTGATGCCGAGCGATAGCGTCTCGGTCGCGAAGACGACCTTGCAGAGGGCCCGCTCGAACAGCTCCTCCACCGTTTCCTTGAACAAGGGGATGAGCCCCGCGTGGTGCGCGGCGATCCCGCGTTCAAGCGCGTCGAGCCAGTCGTCGAACCCGAGGACGTCGAGGTCCTCTTGTTCGAGCACCGACGCGCGCAGCTCGACGTACTCGCGGATCCGCTCGCGCTCGTCCGGCGTCGTCAACCGGATGCCCGACTCGCGGCAGACCCGGACGGCCTGCTCGCATCCGACCCGCGAGAAGATGAACACGATGGCCGGCGTCAGCTTCTCCTCGTCGAGCCGCTGCACCACCTCGACGCGGTCCGGCCGGTAGACGCGCCGGTGACCTTCGGGCGGGCCGGAGCGCCGGCGACGCGGACCGCGGCGGTCGCGCGGCTCACGCACGTTCAGGCGTCGCAGGGCGGGGTTAGGCACGTCTCGATCGCGATCGCGGACGAACATCGGATGGAGCTTCGGGCCCACCATGTAGTGGTGCTCGATCGGTACGGGACGCTTCTGCTCGATCACAACGTCGGTCGGCCCCCGCACCGAGCGGAGCCAGTCTCCGAATTCCTCGGCGTTCGACAGGGTTGCCGAGAGCGCAGCCACCTGCACGTCTTGGTCGAGGTGGATCAGCACCTCTTCCCACGTCGCGCCGCGGTACGGGTCCTTCAGGTAGTGGACCTCGTCCATCACGACGACGCTCAGGCCCCGGAGCGTCGGCGACTGCTCGTACAGCATGTTCCGCAGCACCTCGGTCGTCATAACCACGACCGAGGCCTCGCTGTTGATCGAGTTGTCTCCCGTGAGCAGCCCGACCCGGTCGGCGCCGTGCCGCGCGACGAAGTCGCCGAACTTCTGGTTCGAGAGCGCCTTCAACGGCGTCGTGTAGAAGGCTTTCCCACCACGCTGGAGCGCGAGCCAG
>VAYV01000023.1 GCA_005883175.1 Actinomycetota bacterium | reverse complement strand
GCGCGTGCCCTTTCCGACGCCGAGATCGCGAAGGACGCTCGCGAACTTATCGACTGCTTGACCCAGTTGTGCGTAGGTAAGCGTTTGCCCTTCGAAGTCCGTCGCGATGTTGTTGGGGAACTGACGCACCGCTTCGTCGAGCAGCGCGGTCACCGGCTCTTCGGGCAGCTCGATCGTGTCCGAGACACCGGGCGGATAGCTCTTCACCCAGATGCGATCCATCGACAACGCCCCCTTCGGCGGTCGCGTGCTCCTGCGCCGAGTCGTTGCGCGCGCCGGAGCTTTCTTCGCGCGCGCGGTCTTCGCCTTCGGGCCTGAGCCCGCCGCCGATTTCTTCGCTCTGCTCGTCTTGCGCTCTGCAGCCACCGTACTCTCCGTCGCTAGGGTTCCTCTGTCTGGTTCGGAAGAGGAATTGTCGCGCAGCGCCGCTCAGCCGGCCAAACCAGGCAAACCCTACGTGGTTGCGCGCGCGCTCGTCGCCGTGACCACGCCTTGGAACGCCGGCACGGTCAGCGAGCCGGCCCGGCGGATCGTGAACCCCAGGTGGACGTCCTCGACGAAGACCCGGAACCGCTCGACGAGCGGATCGGATGCGAGGACGGCGGACAGCGCACCCGAGTCGCCGATCGCCGAGATGCGATAGGGCGGTGCGTAGACCGACCCGTGCAACAGCAGCGTGTTCCCGACGCACCGCACCGCGCTGTCGGACGTCAGGCGCTCGCCGTTGATCGACATGGCCTCCGCTCCCCCGGCCCACAGGGCGTTGACCACTGCCTGGATGTCCTGCTGGTGGATGACGAGGTCGTTCGGGTCCCCCGTCGGCGAGCGGCGAAGCAGCGAATCACGCATCTCGACGACGACACCAGGCCCCGTCACGTCCGCGAGCCCGGCGTACATGCCGAGGCGATCGATCTGGCTCTGCACCTGCGCGAGCCCCGCGGAAGCGGCGGATTTCTGCAGCTTCGCCAGCTCGGTCTGGAGCCGGTCGAGCTCTTTGCGCAGCGCGCGCGTCCGGTCGTCCTCGGCGGCAACCGCGAGATGCGGGCCGAATCGCGCGAGCGAGCCTATGCGTATCTTCAACTTCTATCAGGCGCCGGGGACGGCCGATACTATAGCCCGCATGCCGGTCTCCAAATCCAAGAGGCGGCGGTACACCCCGCCGCCGAAACCGAAGCCGAAACCGTCGCCGAAATGGCTGCCCATCCTGATGCTGAGCATGCTCGGGCTCGGCGTGCTCGACCTGGTGCTCTACTACCTCTCGATCCTGCCGGGCGGCTCGCCATTGTGGGGCTTGCTCAGTGGGTTCGCCCTCATCGCCGGCGGGTTCTTCACCGGCATCTTCTGGCGGTAGTACCGGCGAGTAATTACAGTCGTGTCATTCATCCCCAGCCTGGGGACAGAGGTGTGGACGATGCCCGTCTATGAGTACAAGTGCACAACGTGCGGCGCGCGCGAGGAGCACATCCTCCGCTTCTCGGACCCGCCGCCGACCACCTGTGAGGTCTGCGGCGGATCGCTGAAGCGGGCGTGGTCCGGCCGGGTTCATGTGTCGCTGGAGGGCTGGGGGTTCTCGAAGACCGACTCGCTGGTGTCCGACGACCGGCCGCGCAAGGATTTCAAGAAGCTGAAGGAGCGGGCCGAGCAGATCCGCGACGAGTAGCTAGCCTGCTTCGACCTCTTCGCGCCTGATCATCGCCTCGCCGCAGTGGCGCGGCGGCGCCTCCGACCCTTTGCGAACGAGCAGCAGCTCGGTCCCGCACTCCTCACAACGGTAGGTGATGCGAACGTCCGACGGCGTCGCTTCTGGTTCGGGCAGCGGGACGTTGCGGGGCGTCCGCCGCAGGAGCGAGCGGAACATCCCCCATCCGATCCACGCGATGGCGAGCGCTGCGACGATCGCGATGATCGCGCGCAGAGCGGCGTTCATGATCGCCGCCTAGTCGAGACGTTCGAGGATCGTCGCGTTCGCCATGCCGCCGCCCTCGCACATCGTCTGGAGTCCGTAGCGCGCGCCCCGGCGCTCCATCTCGTGCAGCAGCGTCGTCATCAAGCGCCCGCCCGACGCGCCAAGCGGATGCCCGATCGCTATCGCACCGCCGTTCGGGTTGACGTTCTTCTCGAACCACTCGTCGTCCGCGCCCAGCTCCTTCTTCCATGCGAGGACGACCGACGCGAACGCTTCGTTGATCTCGACGACGTCGATGTCGGAAAGACCCAAGCCCGCCTTCGTCAGCGCCTGCTGCGTGGCGGGGATAACCGCGGTCAACATGAGGATCGGATCGGCACCGGAAACCGCGAAGGTGTGGAAGCGCGCGCGCGGCTTCAAGCCGAGCTCGCGCGCCTTCTCCGGCGACGTGATCAAAAGCGCCGACGCGCCGTCGGTGATCTGCGACGAGTTCCCGGCAGTCACGACCCAGTTGATCTCCGGGAAGCGCTTCCCGACCTCTTCGTTGTAGAACGCCGGCTTCAAGCTGCCGAGCTTCTCTAGGGAAGTCTCGCGCAATCCCTCGTCGGTGTCGAACACGCGCACGTCGCCGTTCTCGCCGACCTTGATCGGGAAGATCTCGCGTTCGAAGCGGCCCTCCTTCGTCGCCGCTTGCGCGAGCTCTTGCGAGCGCAAGCCGATGCGATCGACGTCTTCGCGCACCAGTCCCCACCGGCCGGCGATGATCTCGGCGCTGATGCCTTGCGGGACGAGGCCGCCCGGATAGCGATCAGCGATCGACTGCGTAAACGGGAAGCCCAAGCCGCTTCTGCGACGAGCCGCACTGCCGGTCGACCGTCGTCGACGGCACGTGATCGGGCAGTCCCGCCGCGAGCCAGCCGTTACGGCCGACGTTGATCGACTGCTCGCCGACCTGCGACACGCAGCCGGTGATGTTGTCGTTCACGATCGACGGGTCTACACCGGTGCGCGCGAAGAGCTCGTTCAAAGCTTTCGCGAGCAGGTCCACCGGGTGGACGTCCTTCAAAGCGCCGCCGCGCTTCCCGAGGGGAGTACGGACGGCTTCGACGATCACGGCTTCGCGCATGGAAGTCTCCTTCGGCGTGTTGTTACCCGTCGGTAACTATAGGTTCCGACCTTCTGAAACGTCAACGGACGGGGCAGCTCTTCCCGTACGGCCCAGGGCCTCGACCAGCTCCGCGGCGCGCGCGGGCCCATCCAGGCCTGCGGCTTCGTGCGCCACCGCCGCCGCCGCACCGGCGAACCGCGCTTCGGTGAGCACCAGGTCCAGCGCGCGCGTCAACATGCCGAGCTTCCTTCGCTTGACCACCACGCCTGCTCCGGCGCGCGCGACCCGGTACCCGTTCTCTTGCTGGTCGCCGTGTCCCGGAACGACGACCAGCGGCACGCCGTGCGTCAGCGCGCGGGCGACGATGCCGTGTCCGCCGTTGCAGATCACGGCGCGGCACGACGGCAGCACCGCGTCGTGCGAAACGAACCCCGCCGCGACGACGCCGCTCGGCAGCGACGCGGGCGCCGAGCTCTTCCCGACCGTCAGCACCGCGCGCACACCGAGACGCTCGACCGCATCGACCGACGCGTCGACCAACGGCCGCTGCTCGTGCGCGGTGCTCGCGGCGATCAGAACGATCGGCCCCTCGCCGGGCGGCAGGTCGGGAACGACGCCGCCGGCGTCGTAGAGGCACGGTCCGACGACGTGCGCGTACGGCGGCCAATCGCTCCGCGGCACTTCGAGTGACGGCAGCGTCGCAACCAACGCGAGCCGATCGGATATCTGTGCGTCCAAGCGGGCGGTCGGCGGGATACCCAAGCTCACGCGCACGCGGTTCAAGTCGTCGCGCGCGCGCTGCAGCGTCCTGACGTTGCTCGCGCGCAGCCACGCGTCGCGCCAGCCGAGCACGCCGCGCGCCGGCGCACGCCCCCACCCGAACGGTGGCAGGTCGCGTGACGGCGAATGCAGCGGATGGATCAGCAACGTCGCAAGCGGGATCCGGCGGGCTTCGGCCGCAAGGGCCGGCCCGAGCGTCAGCAAGTCTGCAACGACGACTTCGGGCTGCTCGACATCGAGGATCGGCATGAACGCGCGCGCCATGACCTCCGAGTCCTCGTACGGCCGCAAACGCTCGTGCGTGCTGCCGACGATGATCGGCATCTCGACGAAACGCAGGCCTTCTCGAGCAGCCTCCTCGGCGTGCTGCGTTCCGGATGAGAACGTCACTCGGTGGCCCCGCGCAACGAGTGCGCGGGCGACTGCGAGCATCGGATGCCCGTGCCCGGGACCGGAGAGGGAGGCGCACAATGCCTTCACGAACGCCCACGATACGGCCGGGAAACGTGCGCGCGCGAGCCGCGAAGGCGGGACGTATGCTGGTCGCGATGGCGACGACGATGGACGCCGAGCGCGCGAAGCGCTACCGGACGCTCTGGGAAGACGAGCTCGCCGGCGCGACGCTGTACCGGGCGCTCGCCGAAAGCGCCGACGAGCGGCGGCGCCCGATTCTGCTCGCACTGGCCGAAGCGGAAGAGAAGCACGCAGACCACTGGGCGAAGATGCTCAGCGACGCGGGCTTCCCCGACTTGAAGAAGCCGCGGTTGCCCCTCCGCGTGAAGGCGCTCTCGTTCCTCGCGCGGCGCTTCGGGGCCGACGCGGTGTTGCCGCTCGTTCTCCGCCTCGAAGCATCCGATGCCGAGCGTTACGACCGCGTCGCCGAAGCGCCGGACTCCATGGCCGGCCAAGAACGGATGCACGGCCGCATCGTGTCCGCGCTGCAAGGCGGAACGGCCGGCAACCGCATCGCGCGCTCGGAAGGCAGGCATCGGGCCGGAGCGGGAGGCGCGCTGCGCGCGGGGGTGTTCGGCATCAACGACGGGCTGCTCTCGAACCTGTCGCTCGTGATGGGCGTGGCCGGCGGCACGCAGAACAAGCACTTCGTGATCTTGGCCGGCGTCGCCGGGCTGGTCGCCGGCGCGTTCTCCATGGCGTCCGGCGAGTGGGTATCCGTGCGATCGCAGCGCGAGCTGTACGAGCGCGAGATCGAGATCGAGCGAGAAGAGATCGCCGCATTCCCGGAAGAAGAGCTGGGTGAGCTGGCCCTGATCTATCGCGCGAAGGGACTAGACGCGCCGGAGGCGGAAGCGCTAGCCGTTCAGATCATGAAGAAGCCGGTGAGCGCGCTCGACACGATGGCGCGAGAAGAGCTTGGGCTTGATCCGGGCGAGCTCGCGTCGCCGTGGGTCGCCGCAGGATCGTCGTTCATCGCGTTCGCGATAGGCGCGGTATTGCCGGTGATCCCGTTCTTCTTCGCGTCGGGCGGGACGGCGATCGCGATCGCCGCTGCCGTCGCCGCGCTGGCCCTGTTCGCGGTCGGCGGGGCGATATCCGTCTTCACTGGTCGCCCCGCGTTGGTGATCGGTTTCCGGATGATCGTGATCGGCGCGATAACGGGCGCGATCACGTTCGGGATCGGCAAGGCGATCGGCGTCAGCGTCTCCTAGCCGGAAATCGCGCCGGGGATGTCCGAGATGTACCCTTCTGTTGCACCCCGTCGCAGGAGGCTCTCCATGGCAGACGTCGCGATCGGCGAGGTCGTCCCCGACTTCGAAGCCGTCACCCAGGCCGGTGAGGCCGTCAAGCTCAGCGATTACCTCGCGCGCGGCCCGGTCGTTCTGTTCTTCTATCCGAAGGCGATGACCCCGGGCTGTACGAAGGAGAATTGCCACTTCCGCGACCTGCAAGCAGAGTTCGACGACGCCGGCGCCACGCGCCTCGGCATCAGCGCGGACAAGCCGGACCTGCAGGCCAAGTTCGCATCGAAATACGACCTCGACTTCCCGCTGCTTTCGGACGCCGACGGGTCGATCGCGCGCGCATTCGGCGCGTCGCGCAGGGGCCCACTGTTCAACCGGCGCGTCACGTTCGTGATCGGGGCCGATGGACGGCTGCTCGACATCATCAAGTCCGAGCTGAACATGGAGATCCACGCCGACCGCGCGCTCGAGATCCTGAAGAACGCGAACGCGGTGCGCCGCGACGAGCGCGGCGACCGCCACGTTCGGCTTGAGGCGGATACGCCAAAGCCCGCGCGCAGGAAGTAACCGCTTCCGCATCGAACCGAGAGGCGTGAAGCGCCTCACTTTCGCCGCCATCGCGCTCGCCGTCGTCGGAGTGCTGCCTGCGCGCGCCGACACCGCGTGCCCGCCGCCGCGTTGCCTGACGGTGATGGTTCCGGTCACACGGGGATTGAAGGTCCCGGATAACCACGTGCGTGTGATCTTGCCGGCCGGGTACAAGCGGTCGAAGTCCTATCCGGTGCTGTACCTGTTGCACGGCGCCGGCGACACGTATCAGACGTGGACGCAGAACACCGACCTGTTGCGCTTCTCGTCGGCGTATCGGGTGATCATCGCCCTGCCCGACTCAGGACGGAACGCGAACGCCGGATGGTATGCGGACTGGATCGACGGATCGCGCCAGTGGGAATCGTTCCACATCAAGGATGTGATCCCGTATATCGAGCGCACGTTCCATGGGAACGGCAAGCGGGCGATCGCCGGTCTGTCGATGGGCGGGTATGGCGCGATGTTCTACGCGGCCTCGCATCCGGGGATGTTCAAGGCGGCGGCGGAGTTCTCGGGCGCGGTCGACATCACGTACGGTGCGCCGGTGAGCGGCGTCGCGTTCAACGCGCTGCACGACATGTTCGGGACGCCGGGCGATGAGATCTGGGGCAATCAGGTAACCCACCTATCGAACTGGCAAGCGCACAACCCAACCGATCTGGTTGCGGGCCTCAAGAACACCAAGCTTTTCCTCGCGAGCGGGGATGGGTTGCCGGGCGGAACCCACGACGACCCGAGCAACCCCGGCGGCTACTTCCTGGAGAACGGAATATTCCAGATGAACGTCAGCTTCGTGCGCGCGCTGACGCTCGCGGGCATCCCGCACACCGACCGGTTCTACGGGTCCGGGCAGCACAGCTGGCCATACTGGCAAGACGATCTGCACTGGGCGCTGCCGCAGATCGTGCAGGCGCTGAGCTAGATCGCGCGCAGGAACCGGCCTCGGCCACACCGAATAACCCCGCGTGAAGCGCTTCATCGCCGCCGCAACCGCGATCGTCTTCCTCGCGTTGCTACCGACGCGCGCCGACACGATCTGTCCGCCGCCGCGCTGCTTGACCATCCAGGTTCCCGTCGCGCCGGGCTTGAAGGTGCCCGACAACCACGTCCGTGTGATCCTGCCGGGGGGGTACGACGCGTCGCAGACGTATCCCGTGCTCTACCTGCTGCACGGTGCCGGCGGCTCGTACCAGGAGTGGACGCAGAACACCGACATCGTGAGCTTCACGTCCGCCTACCGCGTGATCGTCGCGATGCCGGATTCCGGCCACAATGCCGACGCCGGATGGTATGCGGACTGGATCGACGGATCGCGCCATTGGGAATCGTTCCACATCAACGACGTGATCCCGTACGTAGAAGCGACGTATCACGGCAACGGGAAGCGCGCGATCGCCGGACTCTCGATGGGCGGATACGGTGCCATGTACTACGCAGCGGCACATCCTGGTGAGTTCAAAGCCGCCGCCGAGTTCTCGGGCGCGGTCGACATCACCTACGGCGCGCCGGTGAGCGGTGCCGCGTTCTCCCTCCTTCATCAGATATTCGGAACGCCCGACGATCGCGTCTGGGGCAATCAGCTAACGGACCTGAAGAACTGGCAGGCGCATAATCCGAAGGACATGGCCGCGAAGCTCGCCGGAACCAAGCTCTTCCTAGCGTGCGGCGATGGGTTCCCCGGCGGGAAGCACGAAGACCCGTCTAACCCTGGGGCATACTTCATCGAAGGGGGCGCGTACCAGTTGAACCTCAGCTTCGCGCACGCGCTTGATCAGGCGCACATCCCGCATACGGACTCGTTCTACGGACCGGGTGCGCACACGTGGCCGTACTGGCAGGACGATCTGCACTGGGTGCTGCCGCAGATCATGCAGACGCTGGTGTAACGCTCAGCCGCGCGCTTTCAAGATCCGCCGGAGCAGCCGCTCGCGAACCTTCTTGTATGGCGGGTACAGCAATGGCGGGTCCGGCTTCGTCGGCTTATCGAGCACGCTCTTCAAGTGGCTGAACGTGTCGAAGCCACGGCGGCCGTGGTACGCGCCCATGCCGCTCTCCCCCACGCCACCGAAGGGGAGATCCGGCACGGCCAGATGGATGATCGCGGTATTCACGCAGGCTGATCCGGACGACGTGCGTCGCAGGACCTTGTTCGCCGCCGACTTGTCCTTCGAGAACACGTACAAGGAGAGCGGCTTCTCGCGAGCGTTCACGAACGAGATCGCAGCGTCGACGTCGGGGACGGGGATCACCGGCAAGATCGGACCGAAGATCTCCTCTTGCATGACTCTCGCGTTGGGATCGACGCCACGCAGGATCGTGGGCGGCATGTAACGCGCGCTCGCATCGGCCTTGTCTTTCCCGCCGGTGACGGTCTCTTGGTACCCACCCGCTTCGAGCAGCCCGACCAGGCGCCCGAAGTGCCGGTCGTTGACGATCTTCCCGTAGTCCTTGCTGGCCTTCGGATCGTCGCCGTAGAAGGTCTTTAGGTTCGCGACGAGACGGTCGACGAAGGGTCGCTCGACGGATTGGTCCACCAAGATGTAATCGGGCGCGACACACGTCTGGCCCGTGTTGACGAACTTGCCGTACACCACGCGGCGCGCGGCGCCGTCGAGGTCGACATTGCGATCGATGATCGCCGGACTCTTCCCGAGGAGCGCCTGCGTTTCCTCCGCCGCACCCTCGACGATCGCGGCCGCGTCGGGATCCATGTAGTTCGCGACCAAGCGCGCCATCGCGGCAGACGTTGCCGGCGCCAGCTCGGACGGCTTCCCGATCACTGCGTTGCCGGCCGCGATCGCCGACGCGATCGGGAGAAGCTGCAATTGCACCGGATAGTTCCACGGCGCGATCACCAGCACGACACCGAGCGGCTCGGGGATGATGCGCGCTTTCGCCGGTTGCAGCTGGATCGGTACGTGCACGCGACGGGGCTTCGCCCACGCGTCGAGCTTCGAAAGCATGTGGTCGATCTCGCGCGAAACGAGGTTCAGCTCCGTGGCCCACGCTTCGATCGGCGCTTTGCCGAGGTCTTCTTGCAGCGCGCGCGCAAGCTCATCTTCGCCCTCGCGCAGTAGCGCTTTCATCTGCTTCAGCTGCTGCTTGCGCCACGCGTGCGGACGCGTGTGCCCCGAGTCGAACGTGTCACGCAGCTTCGCAACCAGCTTCGGTATCTCGCTCATCACGAGCCTCCTTGTGGCCGGCGAACGAGCGGCAAACGGAGGGCGCCGGGTGCCGACTGTGGCACCACCGGCGACCGCGGTTCGGCCGGTTCGAGGCCAACATACGCCGAACCGAGGGGCGGGCGCGCGTCCGCTTCCGCCTTGTTCGGCCAGAACGCCATCGCGCGCTCGGCCTGCGCGGTGATGGTCAGCGAGGGATTCACGCCCAGATTCGCCGACATCGCGGACCCGTCGACGACGTGCAGGCCCGGGTAGTTGTAGACGCGGTGGTAGGGGTCGATGACGCCGGTATCGGCGGAGTCGCCGATCACGACACCGCCGAGGAAGTGCGCGGTCATCGGGACGTTGAACACGTCGTTCCAGCCGCCACCGGGGAAGCCGTCGATGCGCTTCGCCATCCGCCGTACCGCGTCGTGCCCGGCCGGGATCCACGTGGGGTTCGGCTCGCCGTGCCCCTGCTTCGACGTGAGCTTGCGCCCGAACAGACCACGTTTCGTGTAGCACGTGATCGAGTTGTCTCGCGTCTGCATCACGAGGGCGATGATCGTCTGCTCGGACCAGCGCTTCATGCTCACGTTGCGCGCGAACTGTACCGGATGGCGCGCGACCTCTTTCACCCAGGTGAAGAACCGCACACCCTTCCCACCGTCTGCGAGGGCCGTCGTCAACAAGCCCATCGCATTGCTCCGCTTGCCGTAACGCACCGGTTCGATGTGTGTGTCGGCGTCGGGATGGAACGACGACGTGATCGCGACACCCTTCGTGAAGTCTGCGTCCTTGCGGAACGTGCGCGCGCCGAGGATCGCCTCCGAGTTCGTGCGCGTGAGCTCCCCGAGTCGCCGGGACAGCTTCGGCAAGTGTCCCTCGTCGCGCATCCGATGCAAGAGCTTCTGCGTGCCCATCGTTCCTGCGGCGAAGATCACGTTGCGCGCGCGGAGACTCTTGCGTTCGCGGCCACCGGTCGCGACGGTCTCGACAACGTATCCGTCGCCGTCGGGCCGCACCGTACGAACGGTCGTCATCGGATACACGACCGCACCGGCCTTCTCCGCGAGATACAGATAGTTCTTGAGCAGCGTGTTCTTGGCGCCGTGCCGGCACCCCGTCATGCACTCGCCGCACTGGATACAACCTTTGCGTTTCGGTCCGGCGCCGCCGAAGAACGGGTCGTCGACCTCGACGCCCGGCGCACCGAAGAAGACACCCACCGGCGTCGGGTGGAACGTGTCGCCGACGCCCATATCCTCGGCGACGTCTTTCATCACTTCGTCCGACGGCGTGATCGTCGGGTTGGGAACGACGCCGAGCATCCTTTTCGCTTGGTCGTAGTAGGGCGCGAGCTCCGCGCGCCAGTCGGTGATGTGAGCCCACTGCGGATCGGAATAGAAGGGATCGAGCGGCTCGTACAACGTGTTCGCGTACACGAGAGATCCGCCCCCGACGCCTGCACCCGACAGGATCATCACGTCCTTCAGCAGTGAGATGCGTTGCATCCCGAAGCACCCCAGCTTCGGCGCCCAGAAGAACGAGCGAACGCGCCACGAAGTCTTGGGGTAGGTGGACTCGTCGAAGCGCCGGCCGGCCTCAAGAACGGCGACCCGGTAGCCCTTCTCGGTCAATCGAAGCGCGGCGACGCTTCCGCCGAAGCCGGAGCCTATGACGACGACGTCTGCGTCGGACGGCGACGATGCCACGAGGCCTCCTTCACCCTGTGGGTTGAGCCTCCAGGCTACCCGGGTTGAAAGGTCCGCAGAAGGGAAAGAACATTGCGATGAGGGGGCCGAGGAACACGCAGCCAGCAGGAGCACACTCGTTCGAGTTGGCCCTTCCTCCGTCGCGTCGGATCGGTAGTGTCGTCCGGCGCGCGCTCGAAGACCTGGACTTGCCGCAAGCCGCCTTGGAGGAAGCTCAGCTCCTCGCTTCGGAGTTGGTGTCTAACAGCATCCGCCACGCCGGGCTCTCCCGCTTCGACGAGATCAAGGTCACCTGCTCCCTATCGGGGACGACCCTTCGCGTCGACGTCTTCGACGGGTCGCAAACTCCGCTGCGCCCCCTGGCCGGCTCTATCCGCCCATCGCCCGGCGCGGAGTCCGGCTGGGGCTTGTACCTCGTCGACCACATCGCCTCGCGTTGGGGTTCGATGCCGGGACGCTATTGGTTTCAGCTCGACGTTTCTCCGGGGCGCGCCGATAACTAGCTGAGCGGGTCTTCCTGCACGGCAGCCTCTGCCGGCATCCCCTCGCGCTTCGCAACGACGGCGAAACGGTCCGTCTCGAGAACGACGCGCTCGACGTCGCCGATAACGTGATCGTGGACGACGACGAACTGGATCGGATCGCTGCGGATCTCCTCGTACTCCTGCGGCGTGATCGCAACGACGCGGTCGCAGACGTCGCGACCGCACTCGCAGATCATGCGGATGTACCGGCCTGACTCGGTGGGATGCGCCTCTTCGAGGCGCTCGTTGATGTCGCGCGCCGCGGCCTCGTTGCGCGCCAGACGTTCTTCTCGATTGGCCATAGCCGAATTATGGCGAGGCAGCGCTGAGGCCAAACCTCCCGCTGGGTGAGGAGCGTTTCTTACCCGTGCTGTGGAGACGATGGGACTCGAACCCACGACCCCCGGCTTGCAAAGCCGGTGCTCTACCAGCTGAGCTACGTCCCCGCGCGCACGATTCTAGGCCGCAAAGCAGAAGCGCGCGGCCCGCCGCGCGCTTCTACGCTTCAGACGGAGCTACGAGACGTCGGTCTTCGCCTCTTCCCAGCCCGCCTCTTCGCCGCCCTTGCGCCGCTTCGCGATCATCGCGACCGCGCCAACAGCAGCGAGCAGCAGAGCAAGGATCCCCTTCTTCGACCGCTTGCCTTCCTTGTCTTTCGCCACGGTTCCCTCCCCTGCAGGTCAGCCTCGAGCGATATTAGTCCGTGCGGCGCGCGCACAACAAGGGCAGGAAAGACCAGAAAAAGGCAGTGGGCGTGGGAGGACTTGAACCTCCGACCTCAGCTTTATCAGAGCTGCGCTCTAACCGCCTGAGCTACACGCCCGCGACGGGGAAGGGTACCACGGGGTCCAGCGTGCTTGAGGCGCTTACTCGCGCTCGGTAACGAGCAGCTCGATCCCGCCGACGACATCGGCGATCAGGTTGTACAGGAACGCCATAAAGACGGTCACCGCGGTTGCCACGATCGTGCCGGCGAGTCCGATGAGGAAGAACCAGCGAAGGATGAAGCCGCCGGTGATCGAGACGTGGAAGTCGAGGTCTTGGAACAGCTTCTCGATGTTGGCGATCACGCCGAACGCCTTCAGGAACGCGAAGATGATCGCGGTCGCCAGCATCATGATGAGCAGCATGCAGAAGTAGAACACCAAGGAGAACTTCAGGACGGCGCCCGGATCGATCTTCCGGACCGCCAGGCGCCCGCGCCGCAAGCGCCGGACTTGCACTGCCGACTTGGGTTCCCGCGTGAGCGCGCGCGTGGGAGCACCGCCGATCGGCTCGGCTTGGCCGGTCTGAGGATCCTTTCCCGCTTGATCCACGATCACGACTGTATAGTGCCCCGGCTCTCGGAGCATCAACCCCGCTACTCGGCCTCTTCCTCGTCTGTCATGACCTTCGCCATCGCGACCAGCTCCTGTCCGGGCTCGAGCCGCATCACGCGGACGCCGGTCGTGGCCCTGCCCTGGCGCGAGATGTCGCGACAAGGGATGCGGATGACCTGCCCATCGGACGCGATCAGGAACATCTCGTTCTCGGGCCGAACGACGGCGGCGCCGGCGACGAACCCGCGTCGCGGGGTCAGCTCGACCGTTTTCACACCCTGCCCACCGCGGTGGTGGCGAGGGTATTTGTTAAGCAGCGTCCGTTTGCCGTAGCCGGCGTCGGTAACGACGAGGACCTCGGCGTCGGGGTCGACGACGTCGAAGGCCTCGAGCCAGTCCTCGGCCTTGAACTTCATGCCGACCACGCCTTGGGCGTCCCGGCCCATCGGGCGGACCTCGCTCTCGTTGAAGATGATCGCCTGGCCCTTGCGGGACACCATGATCAGCTCGTTCTCACCCGACGTCGCGCGCACCTGCATCACTTCGTCGTCCTGCCGCAGCTTGATCGCGATGATACCGTCGCGCCGCGACGAATCGTACGCCTGGAACGCGGTTTTCTTGATAATGCCGCGCTTCGTCGCGATGACGAGGAACCGATGCGTCTCGTAGTCACGGGTGTCGATCACCGCTGCGATCGACTCGTCGCTCTGCAACGGCAGCAGGTTCCGGATCGAGATCCCGCGCGCGGTGCGATCCTTCTCGGGGATCTCGTGCGCCTTGATGCGGTACACCTTGCCGCGGTTGGAGAAGAACAGCACGTACGCGTGGTTCGACGTGGTCAGCAGGTGCGCGACGATGTCGTCTTGCTTCGGGCGCGCGCCTCTGATCCCCTTCCCCCCACGCCCTTGCGTCCGGTACACGTTCGCAGGCACGCGCTTGATGTAGCCCGAGCGCGTGATCGTGACGACGACGTCGTCGTCGGCGATCAGGTCCTCGATGTCGATGTCGCCCGAGTCGACCTGGATCTCGGTGCGCCGGGGCTGGGCGAACTTCTCCTTGATCTCGGAGAGCTCTTCTTTGATCAGCGCGAGGACCTTCTTCGGGTCGGCCAGGATCGCCTTGAACTCCTTGATCTGCGCCTGGAGCTCGTCGTGTTCGTCCTGGATCTTCTGGCGCTCCAGCGCGGCCAGCCGGCGCAGCTGCATGTCGAGGATCGCGTTGGCCTGGATCTCGCTCAGGTGGAACTGCGCGATCAATCCTTCGCGCGCTTCGTCGACGCTCGCCGAGTTGCGGATCAGCGCGATCACGGCGTCGAGGTTGTTCAGCGCGATGAGCAGCCCTTCCAACACGTGCGCACGCTCTTGGGCCTTGCGGAGGCGGTACTTCGTCCGGTTGGTGACGACCTCGATCTGGTGGTCGATGTAGTGCCCGAGGATCTGCTGGATGTTCAGCACGCGCGGCTGTAGCCCGTCGACCAACGCGAGCATGTTCACGGGGAAGTTGTCCTGCAGCTGCGTGTGCTTGAAGAGGTTGTTGAGTACGACCTGGGGGATCGCATCCTTCGACAGCTCGATCACGAGCCGCACTTCCTTCTTGCTCTCGTTCCGAAGCGCGTTGTGCGTGGCCGGGATGCCGGTGACCACCTTGTTCTTCACCAAGGTCGCGATCTTTTCGAGCACCCTGTCCCCCGACACCATGTACGGCAGGTCGCTGACGACGATCCGCTGGCGGTCGCCGCGCACCTCTTCCACCGTGCAGTGCGCGCGCACCTTGATCGAGCCCCGTCCGGTCAGCAACGCGTCGTACACGCCCTGGCGGCCCATGATGATCCCGCCGTTGGGGAAGTCGGGACCCTTCACGTGCTCGAGCAGCTGCTCGGCAGTGATATCCGGGGTGTCGATCATCGCGATCGTCGCGTCGATCACCTCGCCGAGGTTGTGTGGCGGGATGTTCGTCGCCATGCCGACCGCGATGCCGGTCGAGCCGTTCACGAGCATGTTCGGGAAGCGCGCCGGCAGAACGGATGGTTCGCGCTCCTCGCCGTCGTAGTTCGGGACGAGCTCGACGGTCTCTTCGTCGATGTCGCGGAGCAGCTCCATCGCGAGCGCCGCGAGGCGGCATTCGGTGTATCGCTGTGCGGCCGGCTTGTCGCCGTCGACCGAACCGAAGTTCCCGCGCCCGTCGACGAGCGTCGCGCGCATCGCGAAGTCCTGGGCCATGCGCGCGAGGGCGTCGTACACCGCGTCGGGCGAGTGGGGATGATACTTACCGATCACGTCACCGACGACGCGCGCAGACTTGCGGTACGGGCTCGCCGGGCGTAGCCCGTTCTCGTTCATCGAGTGGAGGATGCGCCGGTGCACCGGCTTGAGGCCGTCGCGCACGTCAGGCAGCGCGCGCCCGACGATCACGCTCATCGCGTAGTCGAGGTATGAGCGCTTTACCTCTTCTTCGATCTCGATCTGTTCGATGTTTTGTTCAAGTGGTACGTCAGGCATCTACCGTTTCCTCTTACGCATCGACGAACGCGTCTTGCGCGTTCTCTTGGATGAACTCACGCCTACCTTCGACGTCTTCCCCCATCAGCACGGTGAAGATCTGGTCGGCGACGGCCGCGTCCTCCAGGGAGACGCGCACCAACGTGCGGGTCTCGGGGTTCATGGTCGTCCCCCACAGCTCCTCGGCGAACATCTCACCCAAGCCCTTGAATCGAGTCGGCGGCGTCGACGGCTTCTTGCCCTTCTGAGCGATCAGCTCGTCGCGCTCTTTGTCGCTGAAGACGTAGTGCACCTCGCTCGCGCCGAAACGGATCGAATACAGCGGCGGCTTCGCCGCGTAGACGTACCCGCCTTCGATCAAGGGGCGCATGTGCCGGAAGAGGAACGTCAACAGCAGCGTCCGGATGTGCGCGCCGTCGACGTCGGCGTCGGTCAGCATCACGATCTTCCCGTAGCGGCGCTTCGACATGTCGAGCTCGTCGCCTATGCCGGTGCCGATCGCGTTGATCAGGGCACGGATCTCTTGGTTCTCGAGTGTCTTGTCGATCCGCGCCTTCTCGACGTTCAGGATCTTGCCGCGGATCGGCAGGATCGCTTGGTTCTCCCGGTTCCGCGCAGCCTTTGCGCTCCCGCCCGCCGAGTCTCCCTCGACGATGAAGATCTCGGTCGCGTCGGGGTCCCGGGACGAGCAGTCGGCGAGCTTGCCGGGCAAGCCGCCGCCCTCGAACGCGCCCTTGCGCGCGATGTCGCGCGCCTTCTTCGCTGCCTGCCGCGCCTGCGCGGCCGCGACGCCTTTGCGCGCGACCCGATTGGCCTCGGTAGGGTGCTCCTCCAACCAGTCGCGCAGCCGGTCGTTGACGACGCGCTCCACGAACGAGCGGATCTCGGTGTTGCCGAGCTTCGTCTTCGTCTGGCCTTCGAACTGCGGCTCGCGGAGCTTCACGCTTACGATCGCGACGATGCCCTCCCGGATGTCTTCGCCCTGGAGGTTCTCGTCTTTCTCTTTCAGGTGGCCCTTCTCGCGCGCGTACCGGTTGACGACGTTCGTGAGCGCCTTCTTGAAGCCTTCCTCGTGCATCCCGCCTTCGTGGGTGTTGATCGTGTTCGCGAAGGAGTGCAGCGAGTCGTTGTAGGTCGTGTTCCACTGGATCGCGATGTCGGCCTCCCGGCCTTCTTCGTTCGCTTCGATGTAGACGACCTTGTTGAGGGTCTCGCGCCCGGTGTTGAGCGCCTTGACGAAGTCGGCGATGCCCCCCGACGCCTTCCACGTCTGAACGGCCGGCGGCTCCTTGCGATGGTCGGTGAGCGTGATCGTCACCCCCCGCGTGAGGTACGCCAGCTCCTTCAGGCGCTGCGCGAGGATGTCGGCCTTGAACTCCAGCGTCTCTTCGAACATCTGGGCGTCCGGCCAGAACCGCACGGTCGTCCCGGTGCGCTTGGTCGGCTTGCCTTTGGTCGTCTTCTGCACCGTGCGGCCGCGCGTGAACGAAGCGTGCCATACGTATCCGTCGCGGTGGACTTCCACCTCCAGCTTCGAGGACAGCGCGTTCACGACCGACACGCCGACGCCGTGCAAGCCTCCGGAGACCTGGTAGCCGCCGCCTCCGAACTTCCCGCCGGCGTGCAGCACGGTCATGACGACCTCGAGCGCAGGCCGCTTGTCCTTGTTCCCCGGGATCGGGGTGACCGGGATGCCGGCGCCGTCGTCGCTGACGGCAACGCTCCCGTCGTCGTAGAGGTCGACGTCTATCTTGGTCGAGCGGTCCGCCAACGCCTCATCGATCGCGTTGTCGACCACCTCGTAGACGAGGTGGTGCAGGCCGCTGGATCCCGTCGTCCCGATGTACATCCCGGGCCGCTTGCGGACGGCTTCGAGCCCTTCGAGGACCTGGATGTCTTTGCTTGTGTACTCGGCGCTTTTCGCCACGTTGCTCTCTCCTGTTCGTCCCCTCCGACCGGAGGCCGGACGCACCCTTCCCGTCCCCGAAACGACCCCATACCGATGCCCGGAAGGGGCTTGGTTTTCGTCGCCCGAAACCCAATCGTCAACGGGGAGGGGAAAGGGACTTCCGTTCGGCTCATTGTAGCAGGTTAGAGGCCGTTTTTCGCCCCTCGGAGGGCTGCTCGAACAGGCAGTTTTCCGCACGTCGGACGAGCCGGGCGCGCGCAGTCGGTTCGGCCCCTACCGAAGGGGTGGTCCGGCGCTCACGCGGACCTCCCGGACGACCCCGCCACCGAGGTATGAATCGACCTTCTCGACGATCGATCGGGCCAGCAGCGTCAGCTCCGACGCCCACGCGGCGCCGTCGGCTTTGATCGACAGGACCCCGGCGCTGAGCGCCACCGGCGTGCTGCGCGCGGCGACCTCCGGACCGACGACCGCGGCCCATTCGTCACGGAGCCTCCCGAACCGCATCCGGTCGTCCCAGCCTCGCTTCGACACGAGGGAATGAAGCAAGTCGCCGAGCGGCTGCGGGTCGCCTCCGGATCGCTTCGGCATCTAGCGCAGCTCCTCGACGTCGAGGGCTCGCGCGGCGAGCTGAGAGGGGACCTCCCGCGGGTCGGCGGCCGTCAGCACGATCTGCGAGCGCCCCGGGAGCGCACCGGCCATGCGTTCGCGGCGCTCGGGGTCGAGCAACGTGAACGGATCGTCGAGCAGCAGCACCGGCTCGTCGCCGATCGAGTCCGTGACCGCGGCGTGCCCGCCCAGCACGAGCGCCAACGCCGCGAGCCAGCTCTCGCCGTGTGACGCGTGCGTGCGGGCCGGCATCCCGGCGATCTCGATCGAGAGGTCGTCCCGGTGCGGACCCACCAGCGTGACGCCGCGTACGAGCTCGTCGCTCCGGCGCTCGGTCAACCGCGTGCGCAGCGACTGCGCCCACGCCTCCGGGTCGTCGCGCTCCGGCGGCTCGGGGACGTTCGGCGAGTAGGCGACCACGAACGCCGAGCCACCGCCGACGGCTTGGTAGGCCTCGCGCGCACGTGGCGCCAGCATCGCTACCGCCTTGGCGCGGCCGGCAGAGAGCTCCGCGCCCGGCGCGATCAACGCTTCGTCCCACGCCTCGATCCCGTCGATGCTCGCACGCCCCGCGGCGTGATCGCGCAGCAACGCGTTCCGCTGCCGGAGCGCGCGCTCGAACTCACGGATGATCCCGTGGTAGCGGGGATGCAGCTGGATCAAGATCTCGTCGGCGAACCGGCGCCGGTCGCTCGGATCCTCGCGAACGACCGCGACGCGCTCCGGGGCGAAGATGCTCGCCTTCAGCACGCCGAGCACGTCCCGGCGGCGGCCGACGGGGGCGCCGCCCAGCCTGGCACGCGCCCTGCCCTTCGTCACGATCTCGAGCTCGACGCGCTCGGTCCGGCCGTTGCGCTCCACCTCCGCGCGCACGACCGCCGCGTTTTCGTCCTGCGTCACTAACGCGGCGTCGGTGGATGTGCGGTGCGAACCGAGCGACGACGCGTACCACGCGCCTTCGAGGATCGACGTCTTCCCGGACCCGTTCGGACCGATCAGCGCGGTGACGCGGTCGTCGAAACGCACCGTCACCGACTTCCACGACCGGAACGTCACCAGCTCGATCGTGGCGAGCCGCATGTGCGCTAGACGCGAACCGGCATCACCAGGTAGAGGAACCCGCTCGCGTCCTCGGGCGCGCGCAGCACGGCCGGCTTGAGACCGTCGCGCGTCGACAGCGTGACTTCGGTTCCCTCGACCGCATTGATCCCGTCGAGCAGATACGCGGGATTGAACGCGACGGTGAGCGGCTCGCCCTCGAACTTCCCGTCGACCTGTTCGGTCGCTTCTCCGAGATCCTGCGATCCCGCGCCGAGCTTCGCTCCGTCCGCCCCAAGATCGATCCGCACGGGCGCGCCCGACTGCGCGAGGATCCCGACTCGACGCACGGCCTCCGCGAAGCTCTCGCGCTCGAGCCGCAGCTGATTGGGAAGCTCCGCGGGGATCAGCTGGCCCCAGTTCGGGAACTCACCCTCGATGAGGCGAGTCGTCAGTCGCCGGCCGGCGACCGCGAACGACGCCTGCGACTCGCCCAGCGTGATCTCGATCTGGCCGTCGCCGTCGGATGCGCGCGCCGCTTCCGACAGTGCGCGCGCGGGGATGACCCGCTTGATCCCCGTCGACGGTCCGGCCCACGGGATCTCGCGGACCGCGAGGCGGTAGCTGTCGGTCGACACGAGCGTGATCTTGTCTCCCGTCGCATCGACGAGCGTCTCCGTGAGGACGGGACGCGCTTCGTCGTGCGACGCCGCGCGCGTGACCTGACCCACTGCCGCCGCGAAAACCGACGCGTCGAGCGTCCCCGACGGTGCGCCTTCCGGCGCAGCAAGGTTCGGGAAGTCCTCGAGCGCTAGCGCGCGCAACGTGAACTCGGCGGCCCCGCAAGTTAGCTTCGCTTGCCCGCCGGAGGACTCGATGCGCACCGCGCCTTCAGGCAGGCTGCGCGCGATCTCACCGAGCACACGACCCGGCAGGACAACCGAACCTTTCTCGTCGATCTTCGCATCGATCGTCGCCTCACCGGCCAGTTCGAGATCGGTGCCGGCGAGACGGAGCTGTGGACCATTCGCATCGAACAACACGCCACGCCACCTCCACAGGACGGTCTTGCATGCTTTTAAAGATCACTTCAATAGGTCGTAATCGTAGTAGGGCCTGCGGACACTGTTAATACCGGGTCCGAGCGGCGGAAACACATCCGTGCAAGATGTGTATAGAGGGTGCGCATCACAGCCCCGATCCCGCCTTGTTACGGATACGCTCCGTCAGCTCTTGGACCTGTGAATAAACCTGACGCCGCTCTCCCATCAACGTTCGGATCTTCGAATCGGCGTGCATCACGGTGGTGTGGTCGCGGCCTCCGAACGCGTCTCCGATCTTAGGAAGCGACAACGGTGTGAGCTCGCGGCAGAGGTACATCGCGACCTGGCGCGCGGCGACGAGCGGCCGTGAACGCCCGGGTCCGAGAAGCTCGTTGCGCGCGATGCTGAAGTACGCGGCGCATTCCGCGATGATGACGTCGGCCGGAATCTCATCGGATCCGTCGCGAGGAAGGAGCGGCCGCAAGACTTCCTGCGCGAGCTCCAGCGTCACCGGCAAGTTGGACAACGACGCGTACGAAACGACCCGGATCAAGCGTCCTTCCAGCTCTCTGATGTTGTTCTGCACCCGCGTCGCGATGAACGCCAGGACGTCGTTCGAGATGCGCAGACCCTCCGCCCCGGCCTTCTTCTGCAAGATCGCAACGCGCGTTTCGAGGTCGGGTGGCTGGACGTCGGTGATCAGTCCCCACTCGAACCGGGTGCGCAATCGGTCTTCGAGCGTCGGGATCTCTGCCGGCGCGCGGTCGGACGAGATCACGATCTGCCGGCCGTCGTTGTGCAAGGCGTTGAATGTGTGGAAGAACTCTTCTTGCGTTTGCTCGCCACGGGAAAGGAACTGGATGTCGTCGACGAGCAGAACGTCGGCTTCGCGGTAGCGCCGGCGGAAGATCGGCATCTTCTCTTCGCGCACACCCAGGATGAACTCGTTCATGAACTGCTCGCTCGACACGTAGCGGATGGTCGCGTGCGGGTACAGCCGGTGCACCTCGTGCCCGATCGCGTGCAGCAGATGCGTCTTCCCCAAGCCGGCGCCGCCGTAGATGAACAGCGGGTTGTAGCTACGCGCCGGCTGCTCGGCGACGGCTTGCGCCGCGGCGTGCGCGAAACGGTTGGATGGTCCCGTGACGAACGTTTCGAACAGATAGCGCGGGTTGAGCGCTGGTGCGGCCGCCGGCAGATGGGGCACCGGCGCCGTCTCGGGCTGCTCGACATCGGCCACGACGTCTTCGAGCGGCATCCGGTCGACGGTGACCTTCAGGCGCACGTCCCGCCCGGCCGTTTCACGCAGCGCCTCGGTGATCGTGTGCGCGTACCGGTTCTCGAGCCACTCTTTCGCGAAGGCAGACGGCGCGGCCAGCTCGATCGTGTCGTCGTGAAAACGGACCGGCCGCGTGCTGTCCACCCACGCTCGCGCGCCCGGCATGATGCGCTCGCGAACGGTTGCGAGCGTGCGTCCCCACAGCTCCTGCGCTTCGTCGACCACGTTGATCACCCTTCCCCGCGCGTCTGCCCGGCGGCCTACGCCTGCAATCCACAGGGTTCGTCCACACCTGTGGACGAACCGTTCGGGTCGTCGTCGTTCCGGTCGCTGCCGTTCAAAGTCATCGCACGCCGAAGAACGACCGCACACGCGGCGGAGAGGAAGGCGAAGCGGGAAGGTATTACCGACGCATCACCGGCGTTCCAGCGAGGCGCGAGTATAAGCAGCGCACCCTGTGGATACAAGAAAGGGAATTCACGTTTCCACAGGGATGACCTGCAGGAATCCGCGCACGGACTGGTGAGCGCGGACGTGTTTGACGCTCTTCTGCGCCGCCGCTTAGACTGCCACGACCCAGACAGCCATGAAGCGCACGTATCAACCCCACTCCCGTCGCCGGAAGCGCGTGCACGGATTCCGTGCACGTATGCGCACCCGCGCCGGTCGCGCCGTGCTGTCCCGGCGGCGCCGGAAAGGGCGCGCGCGGCTCACCGTCTAGTGGCGGCCCCGCACTCGGGATGCCGCGGACGCTCCGATTGACCTCCTCGCGAGACTTCGCGCGCATCCTACGGTCGGGGTCTCGCGGCTCGAGCGCCCTGATCACCTGCGTCGCATTGCCGGCCGATCCTGCGCGCGCCGCCCGCGTCGGGTTCGCGGTCGGAACGAGCGTCGGCAACGCCGTGAAACGCAACCGCGCACGCCGTCTCTTGCGTGAGGCGGTGCGCGCGACGTGCATCAAGCCCGGAACCGACGTCGTGATCGTCGGGAAGCAGGCGATCGCCGGGAGCTCGCTCGCCGACGTTCGCTCGGCGCTCGACGCTGCCCTCGAGCGAGCGGGCGCATCGTGCTAGGGCGTCTCGCGGCCCTGCTCGTCCGTGGGTATCAGGTAACATTAGGCAAATATTTGCCTTCTCGTTGTCGGTTCTATCCGTCCTGCTCCGAGTACGCGGTCGAGGCGCTACGAACGAATGGCCTGCTCGTCGGTGGGTTCCAGACGGCCTGGCGCTTGCTCCGGTGCGCGCCGTGGTGCGACGGCGGCTTCGACCCGGTCCCGCATCACGCGCACCTGTTCCGACGCCTGGTGAAGCTCGATGGCTGAGTTCTTCGGCGCGATCCAGCACGCTCTCGGCGTCGCGCTGAACGCGATCTACACCGCGATCCCCTCGTATGGGGTTGCGATCATCTTGCTCACGGTCGCGGTGCGCGCGGTGCTGATCCCCTTGACCCTGAAGCAGATCCGCTCGATGACGGCCATGCAGACGCTGGCGCCGGAGCAGAAGAAGATCCAGCAGAAGTACAAGCAGCTCCAGGCGAAGGTGCAAGACCGCCAAGAGCTGATGAAGCTCCGCCAGCAGATGAACCAAGAGATCATGGCCCTGTTCAAGGAGCATGGGGTCAACCCGGCCGGCGGCTGCCTACCCCTCCTCGCGCAAATGCCGGCCTTCATCGCCCTGTACTCGGTGCTGCGCACGTCCATCGTGGTCTTGCCGCTGATGGCGACCCTGCCGGGCGGTGCCGCGATCCCCTCGGATCCCAAGGCCACCTTCGGGGATGCCAACCTTCGTTCGATTGTCTGCCTGCCGGTACAAACGCCATCGGTCAACGGCGCGAACCCGGCGGAGATCGACTGCCCGGTGAAGACGGGGAACCAGGTGGAGCACAAGACGTTCGAGATCGCGACCTTCGTCGACGCGCACAAGTACCCGACCCAACAGCTGGCAGTCGCCTCGGCCCCCTGGATAACCCGCTGCCAGCCGGTCGTCCTGAAAGCCTCGAACGGGCAGATCGTGAGCTTCCACTGCTTCTCGGCCCTGGGGACCGGCCACCTGCCGAAGAGCGGAAAGCTGTTCAAGGCGGTGACCCAGGATCAAGCCGGCTTCCTCGGGATGCACCTGGCGTGCACCGCGCCTCAGGCGGCGTCGAAGGATCGCATCAAGGAGTGCACGCGCAAGACGGGTGACGGCGGCGGGGCGCACTCGGTCCCGTACTACCTGCTGATCGCCCTGGTCATCGGCTCGACCTACTACCAGAGCCGGCAGATGAACCAGCGTGTGCTCGCGACCGGACAGGCGCTGCCGCAGCAGCAGCAGATGATGACCCGGGTCATGCCCCTGTTCTTCGGGCTGATCTCGCTCAACTTCCCCGCCGGCCTCAACCTGTACTTCCTCGCGACGAACCTATGGACGATCGGCCAGCAGTACCTCGTCTACCGGAGTCAGGACGCCAAGGGCGGTCTGCCGGGCGCGAAGCCCAAACCGAAGGACGCCGAGGCGCCGGCGAAGAAGGTTGCCCCCGAAACGCCGTCCGCCACCCTCACTCCCCCGGTTCCGCCGGCCCGGCCGCAGGGGAGCCGCAAGCGCAAGAAGAGGAAAAAGCGCAGGTGAGCGACCAGGACCAGGTCCCGTCGGACGGCGAGCAGCCTGAAAGTGCCGAACCGGACGAGGACCTCCTCGACGACCAGGCCGATGCGGCCGAGGACTTCATCCACGGGCTGCTCGACGTGCTGGACATGGACGGGGAAGCAGAAGCCGACATCACCGAGGACACGATCGAGGTCCGGATCGCCGGGCCGGACATGGGCATCCTGATCGGGCGGCACGGCTCGACGCTGGAGGCGCTCCAAGAGCTCA